>NZ_JBHFJB010000063.1:0-2758 GCF_057334555.1 Pseudomonas sp. AGC41 | reverse complement strand
CCGCCCCCGCTGCCGAGCAGCAAGCCCGTTGCGCAGGCTCCGGCGAGCAAGGTTTTCATCAGTTTTTGCATGTCAGTCTCCGATCATTATTGTTGTTGGTTTCGAGCTGCTACGGATTGCACCGGCATCACCCGGTGAAGAATTTCAACGGACCCAGGACGAGCTGAGGGAACAGCACCAGCAGGAACAGCACCGCAAACTGGGCCAGCATGAACGGCCACACGCCACGCACGATTTCCTCGAATTCCAGCTTCGCCACGCCGCAGACCACGTTGAGCACCGTGCCCACGGGCGGCGTGATCAGGCCAATCGCGGTGTTGATCAGAAACAGCACGCCGAAGTACACCGGGTCGATTCCCGCCTGGATCACGGCGGGCATCAGCACCGGCGTCAGGATGAGGATGGTCGGGGTCATGTCCATTACCGTGCCGACCAGGATGATCAGCGCCATCATCACCAGCAGCAGCAGAGTCTGGTTGTCCATGAACGGCGCCAGCAGGTCGGCCAACTGGCCCGGCAGGTCGGCGATGGTCACCAGCCACGATGAGACCATCGCGGCCGCCACCAGCAACATCACCACCGAGGTGGTTCTGGCCGACGACAGGATCACTTCGTACAGCTGGCTGATCTTCATTTCCCGGTAGATCACCAACGACACGAACAGCGAATAAACGGCCGCGACCACCGCCGCTTCCGTGGGGGTGAAGATGCCGAACTTGAGGCCGAGGATGATGATCAGCGGCAGGCCCATCGCCCAACTGCCGTCCAGCAATGTGCGCAGTACCTCGGCACGGGAGCGCTTGGGTGCCGTCTCGACATTCTCGCGGCGGGAGATAAACCACCAGGCGATGGCGAGCCCGACACCGAGCATGAGCCCGGGCACGATCCCGGCCAGGAACAGCTTAGAGATCGATACCCCGGAGGCCACGCCAAAAACGATGAAACCGATGCTCGGCGGAATAACCGGCGCGATGGTGCTGCCGGCGGCGATCAGCCCGGCCGAACGCCCTCGGTTGTGCCCGGCCAGCACCATCATCGGTACCAGCAGCGCCGCCAGGGCCGCCGCATCAGCCACCGCCGAACCGGAAAGCGAGGCCAACAGGCAGGAGGCGATGATCGCGACATAACCCAGGCCTCCGCGCTTGTGCCCCACCAGCGCCATGGCAATGTTGACGATGCGCTTGGACAGGCCGCCGACATTCATGACTTCGCCGGCCAGCATGAAGAACGGCACGGCCATCAGCGGAAAGCTGTCGGCGCCGTTGAGCAGGTTCTGCGCGATGATCTGGGCATCGAACAGGTCCAGGTAGAACATCAGCGCGACGCTGACCACCAGCAAGGCAAAGGCAATCGGCATACCCAGCGCCATGCTGCCCATCAACGACCCGAGGAAAATGGCCAAGGTCATGGGCGGCTTCCTTTGAGGGTGTCGTGGTCGATTGCCGAAGCATCGCTGGCCGCGACCATCACCAGCTCGTCATCCGCGAGTTTGCCGAACAGCGCCAGGTACAATTCATACAGCAGAATGACGGTGGCGCTGACGCCGAACACCAGGCCGGCGGCGTAGAACAGCGCCATCGACAGGCCCGAAGCCGGCGCGACCACGTCCAGGTTGATCACCGCCTGTTGCCAGCTGCCGCTGACGATCAAGCCGCAGATATACAGCATCAGCAAGTGGCTGATGACCAGGCAGGCACGCTTGCCGGCGGGCGGCAAGCGCTTGACCAGGCTGTTCATGCCCAGATGGGCGCGATCCTTGAGCGCCACCAGGGCGCCGAGGAAAATCATCCAGACGAAGAACCAGCGCGACAGTTCTTCCGAAACGCTGATGCCGGAGTTGAACGCATAGCGCAGCACGACGTTGCCAAACACCAGCACGATCATTGCGACCATACACAGGACAATCAGCAGCTTCAGCAGCTTGAAATACAAATCGACGACTTTTGTCATCTTGAAGACCTCACAGGTTGACCGAGCGCCGAGATGCATCCGGCGCGACAGAGCGCAAACGCCTGCGCTATCGGATCGAAACTGAAACGTCCCGGCAGATACCGGAGCGCGAGGCATGAGACGGGGCGAAAGCCATTGGACGGGAGCGCATGAGGACCTCTGTTTTTTATTATGGCCTTGCCTGGGCATGGCGAGGCTGAGTGCCAGCTAAAATGTACTACCCAGTTAATCCGGTCAATAACCTTGCAGGGCCTGAGCACGGATCAAGACGGAACTAGCGTGCGATTATCGGTCACTGATCATCGGTTTACGGTCTGTTCACCGCTGCTTGTGGGGGATTTGTATCGCTGTGTATATGGGCAGCGAATTGATACGAATTCGCCGATTTCACGCCTCCCAGGCACACATCGCCGATACACCTGCGCGTTTAACTGCACACACCGGACAGCAGCACACAGGCGCTGCCACGGCCCACTCAATAACGTGCAAGGAGAATCACCATGTTCAATTTCTCGAAACTTTCATCCCTCGCAATCGCCCTGACGCTGGTTGGCGGTGTCGGCTTGTCGACGGCGGCCTTGGCCCAAAGCTCCCCTTCCCATGGCCAGGCGGCGCAGCAGCTGGCTGAGGGTGGCTCTGATCGTCTGATTCAGAATCGCGTGGCTGAAGGCGGGGCTGATCGCTTGCAGGAGCTGCGCGAACGCAGCACTGCATGAAAGCGCTTTTGTGGCGAGGGAGCTTGCTCCCGCTCGGCTGCGCAGCAGTCGTCAACCTGCCAGCCGGTTATTGCTGGAGAACCGGGTTGAAT
>NZ_JBHFJB010000062.1:26355-31725 GCF_057334555.1 Pseudomonas sp. AGC41 | reverse complement strand
CTCCCACATGGGATAGTGTCGTTACTGGACCAGCGAACCGCGCAGGGAGTGCGGTTGCGCGGCGTCGATGTGCACGTCGGCGAACTGGCCGATCAAGGCCGGAGTGTCGCAGCGGAAGTTGACGATACGGTTGTTCTCGGTGCGTCCCTGCAATTCGCCCGGGTCTTTTTTCGAGTAATCGGTCACCAGGATCCGCTGGATGGAGCCGACCATTTGTCGGCTGATCTCGAAACCTTGCTGGTTCAAGCGGTGCTGCAAGGCGTTGAGCCGCTCCTTCTTCACTGCCTCGGGCGTCTCGTCCAAAAGGTCCGCCGCCGGCGTGCCGGGGCGCTGGCTGTAGACAAAGGAATAGGAGAAATCGAAGCCCACATCCTCGATCAGCTTCATGGTCTGCTGGAAATCCTTCTCGGTTTCGCCGGGGAAACCGACGATGAAATCCGAGCTGATGCAGATCCCCGGGACCGCCGCGCGCAGTTTGCGCAGCTTGGATTTGTACTCGAGCGCCGTGTGGTTGCGCTTCATGGCCGCGAGGATCCGGTCGGAACCCGATTGCACCGGTAGGTGCAGGTGCTTGACCAGCTCGGGAACCTCGGCGTGGGCCTGGATCAGGCTGTCGGAAAACTCCAGCGGATGCGAGGTGGTGTAGCGAATGCGGTCGATGCCGTCCACCGCCGCCACGACGCGGATCAGTTCGGCGAGGTCCGCCAGGCGCCCGTCGTGAGTCAGCCCGCGGTAGCCGTTGACGTTCTGCCCCAGCAGGGTCACTTCGCGCACACCGTTCTCCGCCAGGTGGATGATTTCGGCGATCACGTCATCGAAGGGACGGCTGACTTCTTCGCCGCGGGTATACGGCACCACGCAGAACGTGCAGTACTTGCTACAACCTTCCATCACCGACACGTAGGCGCTTGGGCCGTCGATACGCGGTTCGGGCAGATGGTCGAATTTTTCGATTTCCGGGAACGAGACGTCTACTTGCGGCAGTTTGGTGATGCGCGCGGCGTCGATCATTTCCGGCAAGCGGTGCAGGGTCTGTGGGCCAAAGACTACGTCCACGTAGGGCGCGCGATCACGTATGGCCGCGCCTTCCTGGCTGGCGACGCAGCCGCCCACGGCAATGACCATGTCCGGA
This sequence comes from Pseudomonas sp. AGC41, assembly GCF_057334555.1. NCBI lineage: Bacteria > Pseudomonadati > Pseudomonadota > Gammaproteobacteria > Pseudomonadales > Pseudomonadaceae > Pseudomonas > Pseudomonas sp. AGC41. The sequence continues at coordinate 30,593 of NZ_JBHFJB010000062.1, read as the reverse complement.
TTGGCCAGCTTCAGTTCGCGCCAGCGGCCCAACTGGGAGTACACCCGGTCCTGGGCACGTTCGCGGATCGAGCAGGTGTTGAGCAGGATCACGTCCGCGTCTTCCGCGCGGGCGGTGACTTCCAGGGCCTGGTGTTCGCCCAGCAGATCAACCATGCGCGAGCTGTCGTACTCGTTCATCTGGCAACCGTGGGTTTCGATGTAAAGCTTCTTGGCCATGGACGGGTTCATCACGTGATTCAAAGAACCGCGCATTATAGGGAACAAGTCCCGCGGTTCCTACCGCTGCGCGAGCAGTGGCTATGCTATAGTTCGCGCCCTCATTTTTTACCCGCCGATGTGTTTCGCCAGCCATGACCAAACGTGAAGCTCCAATCTACAAGGTGATTTTCCTCAACCAGGGCCAGGTGTTCGAAATGTACGCCAAACAGATCTATCAGAGTGATCTGTGGGGCTTCCTGGAGGTCGAGGAATTCGTCTTTGGCGAGCGCACGCAAGTGGTCGTCGACCCGAGCGAAGAGAAGCTCAAGGCGCAGTTCGAAGGCGTGGTGCGCAGCTTCGTGCCGATGCACTCGATCGTGCGCATCGACGAGGTCGAGCGCCTGGGCACGCCGAAGATCAGCGAAGCCCGTGGCGCGGTTGGCAATGTCATGCCGTTTCCGATGCCGATGCCTGAGAAGTAAACCTGTCTATAAGTTGAGCGCAGTCCTTTGTGGCGAGGGCGCTTGCTCCCGCTGGGCCGGTCCGACGCCTCGGGCGTAGCGGCCCCAAGATTTTGCGGTCGCTGCGCAACCGAGCGGGAGCAAGCTCCCTCGCCACAACAAACTCTCAGCCACGAGGGGCCGTGGCGGATTCAGGGCAGCGGCGAAAACGGCGTGCGCCCATCGGCGCTCTGCAATTCCATCAGGTATTTGCGAAAGATCTGTCCCAGCACCTGGGTGGCCACTTCCAGCTCGTCGCGGGGCATCTGCTCGGCGACTTCGTCGGCGGTGTCCAGGGCCTCTTCGGCGCCGTTGACCGCCGCCATCTTCAAGACGATGTAAGCCTGGACGTTGTTGGCCGGTACACCTTCGCCATGGAAGAACATGCCGCCAAGCTTGAATTGCGCCTGCGCGTGGCCTTGCAGCGAGGCTTTTTCGAAATAGTCGAGGGCTTGCTTGAGGTCGCGGGGCGCGGCCTTGCCGTCATAGTAGAACTCGCCCAGCTCATATTGCGCTTGGGCATCGCCCTCGTCGGCGGCTTTTCGACAGGCGTCGAGTGCCGGTGCCAGATCTTGTGGCTGGGTGTTGAGCGTGCAACGGCCCATCGCCGGGATCAACAACGAGTTGCCGCCTGCCTGTGCGTTGGCGAGCAGGGGCTGAAGGAGCAACAGGCAGCCCAAGGCAAGGGTGCGGCCGGTGCGGTTCATGGGAATCGACTTACCTCTGAGGGGCGCGTGGACCCTCCGGGGGATCCAATAAGCGCGCATTATGAAATAAGCAGGGCCATCCTTACAAAGTCTTTACTCGTTTTTCTGCTGCGAGGGAACGACATCGACCACTTGTTGGGTAAATACCTGGATAAAGGTAGCCCGAGGCAATGGTTCAATCACTGACGCTGGTGTCAGCCAGCGTCAGTTGTTCAGGCGTTTACTTCAGCGCAGCAAAGGCCCGCTCGGCCGCGTCGAGGGTGATCTTCAACTCGGCCTCGCCATGGGCGATGGAGGTGAAGCCGGCTTCGAACGCGCTTGGCGCCAGGTAGACGCCACCCTCGAGCATCAGGTGGAAGAAGCGCTTGAAGCGGTCGGCGTCGCTGGCCATCACGTCGTCGAAGGTCACGATGTCATCGGCGCCACTGAAGTACAGGCCGAACATGCCGCCGGCCTGGGTGGTCACGAACGGGATGCCCGCCGCATCGGCGCGTACTTGCAAGCCGTCGAGCAGGCGAGTGGTGAAGTCGCTCAGCTCGGCGTGGAAACCCGGACGGCTGATCAGGCGCAGGGTGGTCAGGCCGGCGGCCATGGCCAGCGGATTGCCCGACAGGGTGCCGGCCTGGTAGACCGGGCCCAGCGGCGCGATGCACTCCATGATTGCGCGCTTGCCGCCGAAGCAGCCCACCGGCATGCCGCCGCCGATGATCTTGCCGAAGGTGCTCAGGTCCGGCGTCACACCGTAATGAGCCTGGGCTCCGCCGAGGGCGACGCGAAAGCCGGTCATCACTTCGTCGAAAATCAGCACCACGCCGTGCTGGTCGCACAGGCTGCGCAGGCCTTCGAGGAAACCCGGCGCTGGCGGCACGCAGTTCATGTTGCCGGCCACCGGCTCGACGATGATGCAGGCCACTTCCTGGCCGACTTCGCCGAGCATTTTCTCGACTTCTTCGAGGTCGTTGAACGGCAGGGTCAGCGTGTGTTTGGCAAATGCCGCCGGCACGCCCGCCGAGCTGGGCACGCCTTGGGTCAGCGCGCCGGAGCCGGCCTTGACCAGCAGGCTGTCGGAGTGACCGTGGTAGCAGCCTTCGAATTTGATGATGCTGTCGCGCCCGGTGTAGCCACGCGCCAGGCGGATCGCGCTCATGGTTGCCTCGGTGCCGGAACTGACCATGCGCACCATTTCCATCGATGGCACGATGGCGCAGACCAGATCGGCCATTTCGGTTTCCATCGCGGTCGGCGCGCCATAGGACAAGCCGTGTTCCAGTTGCTTGCGCACCGCGTCCAGCACGTCCGGATGGCTGTGACCGAGGATCATCGGGCCCCACGAACCCACGTAGTCGACGTAGCGCTTGTCGTCTTCGTCGGTGACATATGCGCCCTCGGCGTGCTTGAAGAACAGCGGGGTGCCGCCGACGCTCTTGAACGCACGAACGGGTGAGTTCACGCCGCCGGGGATGTGTTTTTGGGCGTTGGCAAACAGGGTTTCGGAACGGGACATGGTTGGGCTCTCGAAAACGGAAATGACTATTTGATATTCAGCAGGTCATTGAAGGCGCGGGCGCGGCGCGTCACTTCAGCCGTGCTGTCGGCGCCGAACAGGCCATGGACCACCGCGAGCAGGTCGACACCATGGGCCACCAGCGGGGCGGCGTTTTCCAGGGTTATGCCGCCGATGGCGCACACCGGTATATGCAGTTTGATGCGGGCCTGTTCGAGCAGTTCAAGGTTTGCGGCGGGCGCCCCGGGCTTGGTGTTGGAGTTGAAGAAGCGCCCGAACGCGACGTAGCTGGCGCCTTCCCGGACGGCCTGTTCAGCCAGATCCAGGCTGGCGTGGCAAGTGGCGCCGACGATCGCCTTATGCCCCAGCAACGCCCGCACCGGCGCCAGCGGGCCATCGGTCTGGCCCAGGTGGACGCCGACGCCCAGGCGTGCGGCCAGTTCGGCGTCATCGTTGATGATCAATTGGGTCTTGTAGCGCTCGCACAGGTTGCGCAGCGCCTCGGCCTCGCGCAGGCGCCGGGCCTCGTCGCTACTTTTGTCGCGGTATTGCAGCAGGGTCACGCCACCTTCCAGCGCGGCTTCCACATAGGCGAGGAACTTGCCGGCCAGCAACTGGCTGTCGGTGACGGCATAAAGGCCACGTAATTTCATTCCACGGCTCCTGTCTACGAGCAGAAATCCAGCGGCAGGCGACGCGGTACGAACTGGCCTTTGCCCAGTTGTTCGGCATCGCGAAGGGTGCGCCAGGTGTAATCCAGCGCGGTCTTCACCGCGCTGGCGAGCTGTTCGCCCTGGGCCAGACGGCCGGCCAGGGCGCTGGCCAGGGTGCAGCCGGAACCGTGATAGCTGCCGGGCAAGCGCTGGCAGGTGAAGGTCTCGCGGCGTCCGTCGCGGCTGTACAGGCGATTGTGGACTTCATGTTCATCGCCGTGACCGCCGGTGATCAGCAGGTGCTTGACGAAGGGCAGCAGTTTTTCGGCGCATTCATCGGCGCTGCCTTCCGGCAGTTCGGCGAGAATGCGCGCTTCTGGGAGGTTGGGCGTGGCGATGATTGCCAGCGGCAGCAGACGCTCGCGCATGGCGTAGCCGACTTCATCCTTGCCCAGTCGTCCGCCGCCACCGGCGCGCAGCACCGGGTCGCAGACCATCGGCAGGTGTGGGTGCGCCTGGAGCAGCTCGACCACCGTGTCGACCATTTCCAGCGAACCGAGCATCCCCAGCTTGACCGCCGCGACGGGCGAATCGTTGAGCACGGCATTGGCCTGGGCCAGCACCCACTCGCGATCGAGTACGCGGAAATCGCTGACGTTGACCGTGTCTTGCAC
>NZ_JBHFJB010000062.1:26069-26335 GCF_057334555.1 Pseudomonas sp. AGC41 | reverse complement strand
GGTCAACGCGGTAACGGCCGGGGCGGCATGACAACCCTGGGCGAGCAGGGCTTCGATATCTGCCTGCAAGCCGGCGCCACCACTGGGGTCGTGGCCGGAGAGACAGAGGACAACGGGGCGGGAGTTGTAGATATTCATGGTGCGCGAGCTTATCACCAAACCCCATTTATCGGTGATCGGGCTCAGAGGGTTTTACGCGAGGTTTCCTGCTGGCGACTGCTTTTGTGGCGAGGGAGCTTGCTCCCGCTGGGGCGCGAAGCGGCCCC
>NZ_JBHFJB010000062.1:16888-26006 GCF_057334555.1 Pseudomonas sp. AGC41 | reverse complement strand
CCCCCCCCCCCCCCCACGAATGGCCCGCCAGTACCAACCTGACCAAAGCAACAGCTCTATCTCAACGCTTGGCGCTGAGACGCCCGTGCTAGAGCCTTTTGTCGGAAAAATTTCAATGGTGTAAATTGGCCATCAACGGCTATGCTACGGATGGATCCAACCAATAACAGGTAATGCCGGTTTTACGTCTACTCAGGGAATGGGGGGCTTCCTGACTCAACCGGACAGGCCACGCTGGGGCTTTAATGCGCTATTTGCTGATGTTGCTGCTGTGCTTGTCCCCCTTGGCGAGCGCCCTTGAATTCGATGAATCTACCCGAAGCCTGCCCTTGGGCCAGGCCTTGCAGGTGTTCGAGGACGCCAGCGGCACGGCCACCCTCGAGGATGTCCTGGCCCAGGCCGCGGCCGGGCGCTTCAAACCCCACGACCAAGCCACGCTGAACGCAGGGTATTCGCGCTCGGCGTTCTGGCTGAAGATCGACTTGCACTACCGCCCGGGCAATCCCGGCTCCCAGCGCACCTGGCTGCTGGAGCTGGCGTATCCGCCGCTGGACCGCCTGGGCCTGTATCTGGCCGATGCCCAGGGTGTCTATCGGCTGGTTCGCCAGACCGGCGATGCCTTGCCGTTCGCCAGTCGCGAGGTCCGCCAGAACAATTACCTGTTCAGCCTGGATTTCCAACCCGATCAACGCCAGACCGTGTATCTGCGCCTGCAAAGCCAGGGCTCGATCCAGGCTCCGTTGACGCTCTGGTCGAGCACCGCGTACCTGGAACAGCAGCCGGTGCGCCTGTATGTGCTGGGCATCATCTATGGCGTACTGCTGGGGATGCTGGTCTACAACCTGTTCATCTACCTGAGCGTGCGCGACACCAGTTACCTCTATTACATCTTCTATATCGCCTCGTTCGGCCTCTATCAATTGTCGGTCAACGGCGCCGCGGTTGAGTATTTCTGGCCGGACAACCCTTGGTGGGCCAACGCCGCGACGCCGTTTTTCATCGGTTGCGCGGGGGTGTTTGGCAGTCAGTTCGCCCGCAGTTTCCTGCAAACCGCCCAGCACAGCCGCTGGCTCGACCGATTGCTGCTGGCGCTGATTGCCTTTGGCGCGATGGTGGTGGGCCTGTCGTTGATGACCAGCTATGCGCTGGCGCTGCGCCTGGCGACGGCGCTGGCCCTGGTGTTCACCGTGGTGATTTTCGCTGCCGGCTTGTTCGCCTGGTGGCGGGGGCTGCGAGTGGCGCGTTACTTCATCATTGCCTGGTCGGCGTTTCTGCTGGGGGGCGTCGTCAATACGATGATGGTGTTGGGTTACCTGCCGAACATCTTCCTGACCATGTACGCCAGCCAGATCGGCTCTGCCATCGAGGTGGCGCTGTTGTCCCTGGCCCTGGCGGACCGCATCAATGCCATGCGCGAACAGCAGGCGCAGACGCTGTTCGACGCCGGGCAGAAACTCGAAGTGCTGAACCAGCAGTTGGCCCAGGGCAACAAGCTCAAGGATGAATTCCTCGCCACGTTGACCCATGAGCTGCGCACGCCGATGAATGGAGTGATCGGTTGCCTGGAACTGATGGAAACCGTCGAGATGGACGAGGAACTCAGCCAGTATCAGCAGACCGCAGCCGGTTCGGCGCGGGACATGATGCGCATGGTCAACGGCATGCTCACCCTCACCGAATTGCAGGCCGGCAAGCTCAAGGTCTATCCGGCGCCGTTCAGCCTGCGCAGCGTGATAGAGGCCTTGCAGGTGCAGTTTGGCGCCAACGCGGCGGCCAAGGGCCTGGATTTCAAGGTCGATATAGCGCCCGGCCTGGCGGACCGCTTGTTGGGTGACAGCGGTAAATTGGCCCAGTGCCTGGAATGCCTGCTGGATAATGCCATCAAGTTCACCCGCGTCGGTGGCATCGCGCTGCGGGTCAGTGGCCGGACGTCGGAGCTCGATCGCCTGGTGCTGTCTTTCGCCGTGATCGATACCGGCATCGGCTTTACCGATCTGGGGGAGGCGACTCTGTACCAGCGTTTCTTCCAGCTCGACGGCTCGATGACCCGCGAATATGGCGGCCTCGGCGTCGGTCTGGCGATCTGCCGGCAACTGGTCGAATTGCTCGGCGGGCGCCTGACCCATACCTCGGAGCCGGAGCGCGGCAGCCGCTTCCAGCTGGACGTGGAATTTGACATCGCATTGCCTGTGGCCGTCCCGGCAACGTTTCCTGGCGGCGAACGCCGGGCCGCGCGCTTGCCTCAGGATTGCACGGTGCTGCTGGCCGACGACAACAACATCGACCACCTGGTGATGCGCGGAATGTTGCTCAAGCTTGGCTACCGAGTACGTACCGCCGACAGTGGCCGCGCGGCGCTGGAGCTGCTGCAGGGCGACAGTTTTGATGCGGTGCTGCTCGATTGCCAGTCGACACCATCGGATGGCGTGTCGGTCTGCTGTCAGATCCGCGCGATGCCAGGTTGCGAGGACCTACCCGTGCTGGTGGTCAGCCCGAACGTGGACCAGACGCATTGCCCTGCGGGTAGCCTGATCGATTACCTGAGCAAACCGGTGAAATTCGAAGCACTGCAGGCGATTTTGCAACGACGGATACTTTGTCCGAAGCAGGGTGAAAGCGCCGGTATTTAGGCGGATATGCCACTTTGATCGGCCAAGAGGCGGTGCTTAACTGAGCCCTGCTGGCCGACCAAGGAGCCCCGTCATGAACCTGCACCAGTTCGCCGAAACCCACGACGTCACCAATCAGCCACCCTCCCTGGATGGCGCCAACCTGTACCGTATCGACCTGCCGCTGCAAGAGTGGTCGCGGCGTTTCGGCGCGGGTTGGGCGCAGGCGCGGATCGATGCCTACGGTGCCTTGGCCGGCGGGCCGTTGATGGCGGCGGGGTTCCTGGCCAACCAGAACAAGCCGATATTTTCCAGTCACGACCGTTACGGCCATCGTATCGACCTGGTGGAATTTCATCCTGCCTATCACGAGCTGATGCGCACCGCCATCGAACATGGCCTGCCCAGCTTGCCGTGGAGCCATCCGCAACCTGGCGCGCATGTCGCCCGCGCCTCGATGACGTACCTGCACAGCCAGGCCGAAGCCGGCACCGGCTGCCCGTTGACCATGACCTTTGCCAGTGTGCCGGCCCTGCACTTGCAACCGGACCTGGCCGAGCGCTGGGTGCCGAAAGTGCTCGCCACCGAATACGATCCGCGTAACGTCGGCATGGCTCACAAGGCCGGGGTCACTCTCGGTATGGCGATGACCGAGAAGCAGGGCGGCACCGATGTGCGCGCCAACACCACCAAGGCCTATCCGGTAGGCGCCAGCGGCCCGGGCCAGGCCTATGAGCTGGTGGGCCACAAGTGGTTCTGTTCGGCGCCGATGTGCGATGCCTTCCTGACCCTGGCCCAGACCGACAAGGGCCTGACCTGCTTTTTGCTGCCGCGCCATCGCCCGGACGACACGCGCAATCAGTTCTACATCCAGCGGCTGAAAAACAAGCTGGGCAATTGTTCCAATGCATCCAGCGAAGTGGAGTTCCGCGGCGCCTTGGCGTGGATGGTGGGTGAGGAGGGCCGAGGCGTGCCGACGATCATCGAGATGGTCGCCATGACCCGCTTCGATTGCATGGTCGGCTCCAGCGCCCTGATGCGCCAGGCCCTGACCCAGGCCAGTCATCATTGCGCGCACCGCAAGGTCGGCGGCAAGTTGCTGAGCGAGCAGCCGCTGATGCAGAACGTACTCGCCGACCTGGCCCTGGAAAGCGAAGCTGCGTTGGCGCTGAGCTTGCGCATGGGCCGGGCGCTGGATCATTTGAACGATGAGCATGAAGCCAAATTCGCCCGGCTGGTGACGGCGGTGGGCAAGTACTGGATCTGCAAACGCGCCCCGGCAATGATCAACGAGGCGGCCGAGTGCATGGGCGGTGCCGGCTATGTCGAAGACAGCATCCTGCCGCGTCTGTACCGCGAGGCACCGGTCAATTCGACCTGGGAAGGCTCCGGCAATGTGCAATGCCTTGACGTCTTGCGCGCTCTGTCCAAAGAGCCGGGCGTATTGGAAGTGCTGTTCGACGAGCTGGGCGACGGCCATGGGGACAGACGCCTGGCGGCCCATATCGAGCGGTTGCACGCAGTGTTCAAGGACACCGATGACATCCAGTATCGTGCTCGGCAATTGACCGAAGACATCGCCGTCGGCCTGCAAGCCAGGCTGCTGCTCGAAGCGGGGAACAGCGACGTCAGCGATGCCTTCATCGCCAGTCGCCTGGGTTCCACTGGCCGGGTCTACGGCGCGTTGCCCCGCGACCTGAATGTCGAAGCCATCGCCGCCCGCTCGACCCCGCACGGCTTCTAAACAACCCATACCCCCTGTGGGAGCGAGCCTGCTGGCGAAGGCATTGGTACATTCAGCATCGATGGTGGCTGACACGCCGCTTTCGCGAGCAGGCTCGCTCCCACAGGTTTTTCCATCGGCGAATAGCCAATACGCCACTGTTCCCGTCGGCCCACGATGCAGGCAAGATGAAGGCCTGCAAGTCAGAACACAGGAAGCTGATCGTGACCGAAGCGTTTATTGTCGTTCAAACCGCCGAGCAAGCCGTGGATCGGTTGGCGGCCCTGCACGAGCGTGCGACCACCGCGCTGAACCAGGCGCTCAAGCGTTATCTCAAGGACCGCATCGAGCCCGATGCCGAGCAACGCGCGTTGTTCCGCTATCCGGCCCTGCGCCTGACCTACCATTGCCATGGCGAAGTCCCGCAGACCACCCGCGCCTACGCCAAGGTCCAGCTGCCGGGCACCTACAGCGTCACCGTCACCCACCCGGCGGCATTTCGCAAATACCTGCTCGAACAGCTCGTCCCGCTGATGCACGACTTCACCGTCACCGTCGAGGTGGGCGTCAGTGAGCAGAACATTCCGTACCCATATGTGGTGGAGCAGGGCGATGAACTGGCAGGTTCCGGTGTAACGGCGGCGGTGCTGGCGCGGGTATTCCCCAGCACCGACCTGTCGGCCGCCACCGACGGCATCGCCGATGGCCTCTACGATTGGGAAAACACCGACCCGCTGCCCCTGGCGCTGTTCGATGCCGCGCGGGTGGATTTCTCCCTGCGCCGGCTCGTGCATTACACCGGCAGCGATTGGCGCCATGTGCAGCCCTGGATCCTGCTGACCAACTATCACCGCTATGTCGACCAGTTCATCGTCCACGGACTGGAACAGTTGCGCAGCGATCCGCGTTTCGTGCGCATGGTGCTGCCGGGCAACGTGATCATCGACAAGAACATGGATCACGGTGAAGCCTCGGCCATCGCCGCTGGCGTGGTCTGGCATCGCTACCAGATGCCGGCCTACCACCTGCAAGCCAGCGATGGCCATGGCGTGACCCTGGTGAACATCGGCGTGGGTCCGTCCAACGCCAAGAACATCACCGATCACCTGGCCGTGCTGCGTCCGCATTGCTGGCTGATGATCGGCCACTGCGGCGGCCTGCGTCAGTCCCAGACAATCGGCGATTACGTCCTGGCCCACGCCTATATGCGCCGCGATGGCATCCTCGACCGCGTGGTGCCGCCGAACATCCCGATCCCGGCGCTGGCCGAAGTGCAGCTGGCGCTGCAGCAGGCGGCGGCGAACATCACCGGCGAAAAAGGCGACGAGCTGAAAAAACGCCTGCGCACCGGCACCGTGCTGACCTACGACGACCGCAACTGGGAATTGCGCTGGGCCCAGGAGCGTCCGCTGATCAACCTGTCCCGCGCGGTGGCGGTGGACATGGAAAGCGGCACCATTGCCGCCCAGGGTTATCGCTTGCGAGTGCCGTACGGCACGTTGCTGTGCGTCTCGGACAAGCCGCTGCACAGCGAGATCAAGCTGCCGGGCTCAGCCAACGCGTTTTATGAGCGGGCGGTCAATCAGCACCTCAAGATCGGGATCGCGGCGCTGGACCTATTGCGCAACGAACTCAACTCGTTGCACTCGCGCAAACTGCGCAGCTTCGACGAGCCGCCGTTCCGCTGATGCCGTGCTGAACGGTGGTTATTTAACGGTCGGGCCACTAGCATGTCGGCCTCGACCGTTGGATATTCTTGCCGCCATGCCCCGTCTTCCACGCCCCGCTTCCCGCCGCCCTGGCGCGAAGCCTCCCGCTTCCACCCCGCGCCGTGTGGCCAAGGCGCCTCCGGCCGAAGCGAAACTGATCCTGTTCAACAAGCCTTTTGATGTGCTGACGCAATTCAGCGACGGCGAAGGGCGCGCCACGCTCAAGGATTTCATCGACGTACCGGGCATCTACCCGGCCGGTCGGCTGGACCGCGACAGCGAAGGATTGCTGTTGCTGACCAATGACGGCCAGTTGCAGGCGCGCATCGCCGATCCCAAGCACAAGCTGGCCAAGACGTACTGGGTACAAGTCGAGGGCGAACCGAGCAGCGAACAATTGCAGCGCTTGCGCGATGGCGTGGAGTTGAACGACGGCATGACGCTGCCTGCCGAGGCCCGTCAGCTGGACGAACCGCAATTATGGCCGCGCAATCCACCGGTGCGCTTTCGCAAAAGCGTGCCGACGAGTTGGCTGGAGTTGGTGATACGCGAAGGGCGCAACCGCCAGGTACGGCGCATGACCGCCGCGGTGGGCCTGCCGACCCTACGCCTGGTGCGGGTCAGGATCGGTGACTGGACGATCGAAGGGCTCGATCAGGGGCAGTGGAAAGAAGTACCGGCGCGCTTATAACGAGCCGGATTCGATCAGGCCGATCACCACGCTTTTGATGATGAACGCCGCCACGCCGAGGCCAAGCACGAAAAACAGAATGAACGAGCCGAAACGCCCGGCCTTGGATTTCTTCGCCAGGTCCCAGACGATGAACCCCATGAAAATGATCAGGATGCTGACCAGTCCGGTCATCATCCACTCTTCGAAAACAGCAGGATCCATCGGTGCACTCCGGCGTGGGCGGGGTTGAGAAGGCAGGGCGAGTATACGGCATGGCGGCGGGGCGCAGGATCGGGCTGCGGCGGTGTGTCGCAGCTGTGCATCGCCCGGGCTGCCGATTTCGCGAGCAGGCTCGCTCCCACAGGGGGATCAGCTGTTTCGCAAATGTGCGTCCACCTGGATCAATGTGGGAGCGAGCCTGCTCGCGATGACGCTCTCAGCTGCGCAGGTGGGTAAGCGGCAGCTCGGTACTGTTGAGCACCTGGTTCAGCACAAAACTCGAACGCACGCTGGTCACGCCTTCGATCCGGGTCAGGTGGCCCAGCAGCAGCTTCTGGTAATGATCCATGTCCGGCACCACCACCTTCAGTTGGTAGTCCGCGTCGATGCCGGTCACCAGACTGCACTCCAGCACTTGCGGCAGGTTGCGGATCGCAGCTTCGAAGGTCTCGAAACGATCGGGGGTGTGGCGGTCCATGCCGATCAGCACGTAGGCGGTCAGGCTCAGGCCGAGCATCTTGCGATCGAGCAGAGCAACCTGGCGTGTGATGTAGCCGTCGTCCTCCAGTTGCTTGACCCGCCGCGAGCAGGGGGAGGGCGACAGGCCGATGCGCTCGGCCAATTCCTGGTTCGAGATGCGCGCGTCGCGCTGCAATTCCGCCAGGATGCTCAGGTCGTAACGGTCGAGTTTGCTCATTGAGCGGGCCTTTATTCGGTTAATTGCGGAAGATTATCCATCCAAGGGTAAAAATTGCGCAAGTAGTGTTTATTCAAGCAATCTTAGCAATCATCTGCCGGCGCGTCGGGCCTATGCTTACCACCAAGATCACTGCTCGGACAAACAGTCCAGTGCAGCCCGCCCAATCCGGCCGGCTGCGGTCGCAGTACCCATCGGTACTGGCAGACCCCCGAGCTGCACACTGTCCAGAAGACGGCGTGAGGTGAGCCGATGCCACAAGCGTCGCGCACGGACTAGATTCTCAAGGGGAGGCCGACGGGCCTCCCTTTTTTATGCCTGCGAAATAAACCCCGCGCCTGATAACCTGTCGCAGAACCGGCCTGGGCTTTTCCAGTCTTATTTGCAGGCCCCGAACCGCTGTGAGGAATTTCATGAAGTCGCGCATCTGGCGTTTGGCAGGTGTTGGTCTGTTGTGGGCAAGTGTCAGTGCGCAGGGGATGGCGGATGATCAGCAGAACCGTGGCGGCCCCAACGGTAATGGCCCGGGTTATTCAGGCCAGCCCCGGTCGCAAAGCAACGAGATCATTCGTGGCGATAACAGCCGGCAGTTCGAGGTTCAGCCGCAATCCCCAGGTGGGCAACACTACGAGCGTCCACCGCAGGACCCAAACGTACACAACCGCCCGCCGCAACAGCAACCCGGCAACAACCTGCCGATCCAGGGCCGGCCCGACAGCGTGACCCAGACCCAGGAGCCGCGACCGGGCTACTACCGCGACATTCCACGGCGCAACGACGGCTATCCGAACGGCGGGCCGCGTCCAGGCCACGACAACCGGCCCGATCAGCACTGGCCCGGTCGGCCGGACGGCCATGGCAACGGTTGGGGGCAGGGGCCGCAATATCGGCCAGGGTATGTGATCGATCGCTTCCCGGATCGGAATTATCGCGTGCCTTATCGCGGCCAGGATTATTTCTACTCGGGCGGCTACTGGTATCGTCCGCAAGGGCCGCGTTATGTCGTGGTGCAGCCACCTCGGGGCATTCGCACCCGTTACCTGCCCGATTATGCCCGTGAGGTCTGGATCGGCAGCTCGCTGTTCTTCCTCGCTGCGGGGGCCTATTACATTTATGAAGCCAACACCCGGGATTACGTTGTGGTCGAGGCGCCGGTCGCCAACCCGCAGCCGCAGCCCCAGGGCAACAGCTTCGACGTGGTGGCTTATCCGGCCAACGGCCAGTCGCCCGAGCAGGTCAACCAGGACGGCTACGATTGCTATCGCTGGGCGGTGCAGCAGAGTGGTTTCGACCCGCGCACCTATACCTACCCACCGGCGCCGGAAGTGGTGCAGACCTATCGCCGGGCCCAAGGTGATTGCTTGAGCAGTCGTGGGTATCAAGTGACGTACTGAGATTGTGCGAGCGGCATGCCCGCTCTTTGTGGCGAGGGAGCTTGCTCCCGCTCGGTTGCGCAGCGACCGCATAATTTTGGGGCCTGCTGCGCAG
>NZ_JBHFJB010000062.1:16361-16868 GCF_057334555.1 Pseudomonas sp. AGC41 | reverse complement strand
CCCCCCCCCCCCCCCCCCCCCCCCGCCACGGTGACCGTGCTCGGGTATCAAGCGTCGGTGCGCTTTACTACCTCCAACGGATCAGCATGCACCAGCACCTCGGCCTTTGGATAAGCGCGATGGATCGCATCGGCGGCCTGGTCGCTGATGCCGTGGGCCACTGACAGGGTCAGCTCGCCGGGCAACTCCAGGTGCAGCTGCACAAACCAATGGTTGCCGGAGATTCGTGTGCGCAGGTCATGGGCGCCGATCACGCCGGGCACCGCGCAGGCCAGTTCGAGCATGTGCTGGCTGACGTCCGGCGGCAGCTCTTCATCCATCAGCACGGCGAAGCTTTCCCGGGCGATCTGCACTGCGCTCCAGAGGATGTACGCGGCGATGCCCAGGCCGAACCAGGCATCGAGCTGATACCAGCCGAACCCGGCCAGGACCAGGGCCACCAGGATGCTGCCGTTGAGCAGCAGGTCCGAGCGGTAGTGCAGCGAGTCGGCGCGCACGGCGTTGGAG
>NZ_JBHFJB010000062.1:7161-16341 GCF_057334555.1 Pseudomonas sp. AGC41 | reverse complement strand
CCCCCACGACCCGATGCTGCAACGCCAGCAGCGCCAGGGTCAGTGCCAGGGAAAACACGATCACGCCGACGCTGAGCCAGGGCGCCTCGACCGGCAGCGGCTGCTTGAGTCGTTCGTATGCCTGCAATGCGATCAGCACCGCGCTGCCGCCAATGAAGAGTGCCTGGGCCATGCCGGCCAGCGATTCAGCCTTGCCATGCCCGTAGCGATGATCGTCATCAGCCGGCCGCAGGGCGTAATGCACCGCCAGCAGATTGAGCAAGGAGGTGACGCCGTCCAGCGCCGAGTCGGTCAGGCCGGCGAGCATGCTCACCGAGCCGCTGAGCCACCAGGCCAGCGCCTTGGCAATGATCAGAATGCACGCCACGGCCACCGATGCGCGGGTGGCCAGGCGTAGCAGGCGAGCGTGTTCGGCGCTGGTGGTCATGGCGCAGTCTTCCTTGGGCTGCGCTTCTTACGCGGCGGGTACGAGACCGAGCGTGGCCAGTTGTTGCACGTTGCCTTTGTGCTGGATCAGGCGCGGGTCGTCCAGCGGGAAGCTGCGGCCCAGCTCGCGCTCCAGGATGGCTTGGAGTTTCTGATTATTGACCGTGCCGTCGGCGTTGATGGCCGGCTTGAGTTTCTCTGGCTCGATCTGCACGCTTCTGCCCGGCTCGAAATAAATCGCGCCGGTGGCAAAGTCCACGGCAAAGGCGATCAGCCCGGGGATGATGTAGAACAGCAGGCCGACGGCGTCGAGCGCGGCGATGGCCGGGTCGATCTTGCCCTCGATCTGGCCGCGACGGTCGGGGTAGAAGATCGAGCCACAGGCGCTGATCTGGGTCAGCAGGCTGGCGACCAGCACGCCGCCGATCACGCGAAAAGGAATACGCATAACAATCTCCTGAGCAGGTAAGGGCGTTGCTGGTTGGAGTCCAGACCACGCTAAACAGTTCGCCGTTATACTCGGCCCTCTGTTTTGGAGCCAGCATGATTTCTTTGCCGATTGATGAAGTTTTACCGGCCCTGCGCCAAGCCCTGGCGTCGCGCCACGAAGCGGTGCTCGAAGCGCCCCCCGGTGCCGGCAAGACCACCCGTGTTCCCTTGGCCCTGTTGAACGAGCCGTGGCTGGCCGGGCAGACCATTCTGATGCTCGAGCCCCGGCGCCTGGCGGCACGGGCGGCGGCCGAGCGCCTGGCCAGCGAGCTGGGGGAAAAGGTCGGCGAAACCGTGGGCTACCGGATTCGCCTCGACAGCAAGGTCGGGCCGAAAACCCGCATTGAAGTGGTCACTGAAGGCATCCTTACCCGTCGCTTGCAGGATGACCCGGCACTGGATGGCGTGGGGCTGCTGATTTTCGATGAATTCCACGAGCGCAGCCTCGACGCCGACCTGGCCCTGGCGTTGAGCCTCAATGGCCGTGAACTGTTTCGTGAAGACCAACCGCTGAAAATCCTGCTGATGTCCGCAACCCTGGAAGGCGAGCGCCTGGCCGGGTTGCTGGACGATGCGCCGATCCTGCGCAGCGAAGGACGCATGTTCCCGGTGACGGTTCGCTGGGGCCGGCCATTCCAGCCCGGCGAATTCATCGAACCGCGACTGGTGCAGACCCTTCTCGAAGCGCTGCACGACGAAACCGGCAGCTTGCTGGTGTTCCTGCCGGGGCAGGCGGAGATTCGCCGCGTTCATCAACAATTGGCTGACGCCCTGGGCGAGGGCGGCAACGTATTGCTGTGTCCGCTGCATGGCGAGCTGGACCTGGCTGCCCAGCGCGCCGCCATCGATCCGGCGCCGCCCGGCCAGCGCAAAGTGGTGCTGGCCACCAATATCGCCGAGACCAGCCTGACCATCAACGGCGTGCGGGTGGTGGTCGATGCCGGGCTCGCCCGCGTACCGCGCTTCGACCCGGGCAGTGGCATGACCCGCCTCGACACCCAGCGCATCTCCCGCGCCAGCGCCACCCAACGGGCCGGCCGGGCCGGGCGGCTGGAGCCGGGGGTATGTTACCGGCTGTGGTCCGAAGACCAGCATGAACAGCTGGCGGCCTACGGCAGCGCCGAGATCCTCTCCGCGGACCTCGCCGGGCTGGCCCTGCAATTGAGCCGCTGGGGCGTGACGCCGCAGCAGTTGACGTGGCTCGACGTCCCGCCGACCGCCGCTTATGCCCAGGCCCAGGATCTGCTGCAACGCCTCGGCGCGCTGGACGGCGGGCAACTGACCCGCCACGGCCAGGCCATGGCCGAGCTGCCGGCCCATCCGCGCATCGCACATTTGCTGTTGCGGGGGCAGGCGTTGGGGCTGGCAGACATGGCCTGCAATGTCGCGGCATTGTTGGGCGAGCGTGACATTCTTCGAGGCGCCGGCGCGGACTTGCACAGTCGCCTGGCGTTACTGTCCGGTGAGGAACGAGCGGCACGCGGCGCTCAGGGCGGTGTGCAGCGGGCGCGGCAATTGGCCCGGCAATATCGTGGCTACTTGCGCGGCAAGGCCGAGGAAGCCGTCGCCGATCCCGAGCATCCGCGCTGGCTTGGCGCGCTGTTGGCGCTGGCCTATCCGGACCGCGTCGCGCAACAGCGGCGACCCGGCGGCGCGGAATATCGCCTGGCGAATGGGCGCGCGGCGCTGTTTGCCGAGGCCGACAGCCTGATGAAGCAACCGTGGTTGGTGATTGCCGAACTGGGCAGTCGCCAAGGCCAGCGGGAAGAACGGATCTACCTGGCGACGGATTTCGATCCGGCGCTGTTCGATTCGGTGCTGGCAGAGCAAGTACGTACCGAAGACCAGCTGGATTGGGACGAGCGCGAAGGCGTGCTGCGTGCCGAGCGTCAGCGCAAGGTCGGTGAGCTGGTGCTCAGCCGCGAGCCATTGACCGGCCTGGATGAGTCTGCCCGCAGCCGGGCGCTGGTCAACCTGGTACGGCGCAAGGGGTTGGAGTTGTTGCCGTGGACGCCGGAGCTGCGTCAGTGGCAGGCGCGGGTGGCGCTGTTGCGTCGGCTCGACCTGGATACCAAGGGCGACAGCGAGTGGCCGGACGTCAGCGACGCTGCCCTGTTGGAAAGTCTCGAGCATTGGCTGATGCCATACCTGGGCCGGGTGTCGCGCCTCAGTCATTTTGCCAACCTGGACCTGTCGAGCATCGTCCGCAACCTGTTGTCCTGGCCTCTGCCGCAAAGGTTGGATGAACTGGCGCCGCAGCACTTGAGTGTGCCTTCGGGGTCGTCGATTCGCCTGGACTACAGCGAGGACCCACCGATTCTGGCGGTGCGCTTGCAGGAGCTTTTCGGCCTGGCCGACACCCCGCGCATCGCCGGTGGTCGGCAGGTGGTCAAGCTGCACCTGCTATCGCCCGCGCGCCGACCGGTGCAAGTGACCCAGGACCTGGCGAACTTCTGGCGCAGCACTTACGCCGAGGTGAAGAAGGATCTCAAGGGACGCTATCCCAAGCATTACTGGCCGGACGACCCGCTGGTGGCGGAGGCGACGGCGCGGGTCAAGCCTAGACGCTAGTTCTCAGGCCGGGAAACCAGCCAAGGTTGAATTGGCTTTCTGATAGGCCTGCTGGAATGCTTCGAGGTAGCCGTCATACATCTTTGATATATCGGTTTCCCTGGCCCGATCCAGATGCGCTTGTCTGGCTTCAGGATCTTCGCTTAACGCCAGCGCTTCCAGCAATTTATCGACAAACTCATCAATGGATTCATCGGATAGCATTCTGTAGTCCGGAAAAAGCGGGTCGGTTTCTTCGGCCTGCTGTCGTTTGACAAACAGGCTGTAATCTTCAGCGAGGCGGCCCATGGCATTGCGTGTACCGGGTAGGTCAGAATAAACGGCTATACACCCCGCGGCCGCTGCCTCCAGCAACGTAAGGCCCCAGGATTCGGTCCGGGAAGTAGAAAGGACGATGTCCGTTGCGGACATCACTGCTGGCATGTCCTGAAAGCCGAGAAAATGAACGCGCTTCTTGAATGACTGAAAGTCGCCCGGCGTATTTTCCAGGAGATTTTGCAGATCGCGGTTATCCGAACTTAGCCTCGCGCCGCATCCGACAAAATGTACGGCTTCATTACCTGGTCTTTGTAACACTTTGCTGATTATTTTGATGCATGCAGTCATGTCTTTTTCGGGCGAGTATCTGCCGGCCAGGGTGATGACCTTGGCGTCTTGTGGAATATCATGCTGTTCTCTGAATTGGTGGCGTGCTTTATCGTTACGAGCAAATTTTTCGCAATCGGTACCGTTTTCAACTTCTTTCAATGCGTATGGGTTGCCACCGACACTTGCATAGTTTTGTCCCGCCGAGCGAGAACAGACCACTGCGACCTGGATAGCGCCATAAGATGCCTGCATATTTGTAGCCACGCAGAAGTCCTTTTCATTGTTCAACGTGTCCTCTACTGAAAGGTCTTCCCGGTGGATACCGTAGACTATTCCAATCCGTTGTCCAATTGGCCGAACATCGTTCAGCTGCTTGACTGCCTCAGTGACCAGCGTAGTGGCATGGTCTTGTGCAACATAAACGACATGAGGCGCGACGTCCTCTATGGCCTCCTTCATGCTGGCGATCGCTGACGGGTTTAATTCGAAGCCGTCCGGCGATTTTATAAGTACGCCGTCAAGTCGATTGGCATTGCTCTGGGCGTTGGTTGTTGTTTCGGATTTTGTCGTCTTGTGACCCAGGTTCAGGAAATGGTTTTTCAGACAGATTTTTTCTATTGCCAGCCCGAATGGCCCCCTTCCGATATGGCGCCCCGCTTGTGATTGTATGTCGCTGAAGTTGCTGTTCGAATCCCAGGCTACCACTTCCAGCGTTGTTCTGGTCATACCGTTCTGGTCGGTTTGCGTAATGTGGTTGTGCAGCGTGAATTTACTACCGTCGCCCTTCAGAGTGACATCAATAAGTGTCGCGTTACTGAGTTTCAGCTGGGCGCCTTTGGCTCCGCTGTTGTGCTGGGCCAACATGTTTCCAATATTTTCGGTGCCACCGGTTCCCTGATAGTTCTGTACAAATAATATGGACTTTGCCCAAGCGTATTTAGGCGCGCTGGATAGATTTTCTGTGTGGGGGTTGGGCGCCGCGTAGACTGGTGTAATCATCGGTTGAACTCTTATTGGGTTTGCAGATATTAGCCCCTTGATTAGTTGGCAGGAATAAATGAGTTGCAGGTATGTGGTTCAGGATATTGCAGGTGATTGTTTGCATAGAGGGTGCGCAGCTTTGAATTTTTGCGCTGCTGGTCATTGCGGTCAGGGCATCGCCGGCAACAAAAACCGCGCAATCACCGGCAAATGGTCGGAAATGCGCAACGTATCGTTCTGCCGGACCTGGGCTTCGACCCGTTTGAGGCGGGGGCTGTAGAACAGGTAATCGACGGTCCGGTCGGGGCCGTTGAGGCCGGGGTCGTTGGGGTAGTGGGTCAGCCAGTTTGCGCGGTCGATGCCGCTGGCCTCGTTGTTGGTGGGGATCATCGGGTATTTGTCCCACAGCAGGTGCAATTCGCTGTCGGCGGAGTAGGGCGAGCGTTGCTCGGTGGGCAGGCGTCGGTATTGGCCCAGGGGCAACAGGTTGAAATCGCCCCCGATCAGCCAGGGAGTGCCGGCGGATTCAAGTTTGTCCAAGGCCTTGGCGATCGCGCTGACCTGCGCGCGCGCAGTGTCGTCCGGCTGGGTGGCCCGCTCCAGGTGCGTATTGAGCACTGCCAGCTGTCCGCCGTCGCTCAGGGGCAGATAACTCACCAGCAAGGCATTTTTCGGCTGGAACTGGCGGGTGATGAAGTTCGCCTCGGCCACCGGCAATTGCACCCGTTCCGCACGGTCGATGCGGTAGCGGCTCAGCGTCGCCAACTGGCGGCCAACGCTGCCGAAGATATGAGGACTGGGGATGAAATCGGCTTTCCAGTCGAAGGCGCTGGTGCCGCAGGGATAGAGATCAGCCAGGCGCTCCTGCAGCAGCTTGAGCTGGTTCTGGTAATCGCTGGCCTTGGCACCATTGTCGAGTTCTTGTAGCAGCACCACATCCGGCTGCTCGTCGCGAATCACCCGTGCCACTTCGTCGAGGCTGAAGGCCATGTCTTCCGGCGTCGGGCTTTCATCGTCGCCCTCGGCCAGGTCGTGCCAGAACACGTAGCGCTTGCCGGCCAGGAACTGGACGTTCCAGGTCATCACCTTCAGGGCCTGGCCGGGCATCAGCGGCGCGGCATTGGCGGCGCAGCTGACGGGCAGGGCTTCCCGGGCCTGGGGGCGCCAGGTCGGGCCATAGATGGAAAAGGCCGCAATGCCGACGAGCAACAACAGGCCCAACAAGGCGTATCGCAGCAGACGGGTCATGGCTCGGGTTTTTCTGCAATCAACATGAACATTCGGAACAGCACCACCGTGGTGAACAGTTGCAGGAAACTGTGGACGCTGTCGATCAGCAAACTGATGAAGGGGTTCTGCGGCGGCGGATACACCGAGACGCTGGCGCCCTTGAGCAGCCACAACGGGACCATTACGGCGAGGATGCATAACAGGATTCGCCAGAAATTGCCTCGACTCAAGCGCGCGCTTTCCTTCATGGCCGCCACGGGCGCCATGCCCCGCAAAACCAACAGGTATTCACCGAAGGCGAGGGCGACCATCAGCCACAGCCCCGGCAGGAAGTACAAGGAAATGCCGATCAGGATCAGTAGCGTATTAAGGGCGGTCAGCAAGGCGAAGCGCGGCCACTGGAGGAGGGCTGCCGCGAGCAGGTCACGGGCACGCGGGGCTTCGCCGCGACTGCGAGCATCGAGAAACAGAATCAACGCCGCGGTATACAGCGGATACACAAGCAGCCCGACGATCACGCTGTAGCCGGAGAAACCGTCGGCGCCGATGGCGCTGTCCACTCCTTGTTGCAGCACGGCCTCAAGGACCACCAGCGGCAGGCACAGCTGGGCGATCCGGCCCAGGTTGCGCTTGAAAAAATACAAGGAGTCACGCAGTACTTCTAACGGATTCATGAGTCGGTATCGCAGTTCGAAAAAGCGGTCCGACACTTTAACCGATCAAGTGACCGCACAAGCAAACGTAAACATCAGGTAAAGACCATTGAAAGCTTCCGGCGCAACCCCATTACTGACTCGCACCGGTCTTTGCGACCGGCCTGGTTTTAATCCGGCAATCTGATGAGGTCGCCATGAACAGCGAAGAACAAACCCTGATCGATGGACTGTTTTCCCGGCTGCAGCAGGCCGAAAAGGATTCAGCCCCGCGCGACGCCCAGGCAGAGGCGCGGATCAAGGAACACTTGGCCAACCAGCCTGCCGCGGGCTATTTCATGGCCCAGGCGATCCTGGTGCAAGAGGCGGCGATCAAGCGTCTGGACGAGCAGAACAGACAGCTCGCCCAACAGCTCGAGCAATTGCACCGCGAATTGCAACAGGCCCGCAGCCAGACCTCGGCGCCAGGCAGCGGCGGTGGTTTCCTTTCGAGTATCTTCGGTGGCAGCCACCGCGATTCACGGCCAGCAAGCGCACCGGCATCCGGCGGTGGTGGCTGGCGCGAACCGGCCAGGCCCTCCTTCAATGCGCCGGCCCAGCCCGGCTTTGGCGCTGCGCCCGGCAACTATGCCGCGCCACAACAGCAGCCCCCGGCGGCGGGCAGCTTTCTCGGCGGCGCCTTGAAAACCGCAGCGGGCGTCGCCGGTGGTGTGATGCTCGCCCAGGGCATCAGTAGCCTGTTCCACAGCAATCAACCCGAGGAGATCGTCGAGGTCCTCAAGGAAGAGCCGGCCCAGCCGGTCGATGACGCCGCCAGCAACGGTGACACTGGTTGGGGCGATGATCAGCGCGTAGCCGAGAGCGATAGCTACGGCAACAATAGCTACGGCAACGAGCAGGGCGGTTTCAGCGACGCCGACTACAGCGACGATTCGTCCTTGTTCGGCGACGACGACTCCTTCGTCTGATCCGCCGTTCGTCCGGGGCGCCCTGGCGCCTCGGGCCGATTATTCGCGGAACGCTCCTCGAGACTGGCATACTGGGCGACTTTTCGGCCCGGGTGGCCTGCGCGCGTGTGCATTCAAGAGGAAACGCGGTGAAAAAAATCGCAGTGTTCGCCGATGTCCAGAACCTCTATTACACCGTGCGCCAAGCCTATGGCTGCCATTTCAACTACGCGGCGCTGTGGGCCGATGTGAGCAAGCAGGGGCAGATCGTCGAGGCCTATGCCTACGCGATCGACCGCGGTGACAGCAAGCAACAGCAGTTCCAGCAGATCCTGCGCAACCTGGGGTTCACCGTGAAACTCAAGCCCTATATCCAGCGCAGCGACGGCTCGGCCAAGGGCGACTGGGACGTGGGCATCACCCTGGACATCATGGACGCCGCCGATCACGTCGACGAGGTGGTGCTGGCCTCCGGCGACGGCGATTTCGACATGTTGCTCGAACGCATCATCAGCAAACACGGCGTGCAGGCTGTGGCCTACGGCGTGCCAGGGTTGACCGCCAACTCGCTGATCCGCGCCGCCAGCCGCTACGTGCCGATCGAAGGCGCGTTGCTGCTCAAGAACTGATTTTCAAGGAGCCCCACCGGTTTGGAACGCATCGCAGTCATCGACTTTGAAACCACCGGCATCACCCCAAGCAGCGGTTGCCGGGCCACCGAAATCGCCGTGGTGATCCTCGAGCAAGGCCGGATAGTCGACCGTTACCAGAGCCTGATGAACGCCGGCGTACGCGTCCCGGCCTTCATCGAACAGCTGACCGGTATCAGCAATGCCATGCTGCGCAGCGCACCGCCAGCGGAAAAGGTCATGAACGAGGTCAACGAATTCGTCGGCATCACGCCGCTGCTGGCTCACAATGCCGCGTTCGACCAGAAGTTCTGGGATTTCGAGCTGGGACGAATCAAGCGCACCCGCCTGCAGAATTTTGCCTGCTCACTGCTGCTGGCCCGACGCTTGATGCCAGCGGCGCCGAACCACAAGCTCGGCACGCTCAACACTTTCGCCGGCCTGCCCCACACCGGCCAGGCTCACCGGGCCATGGCCGACGCCGAAATGGCCGCCAACCTCACCGCGCACCTGGCCTCGGAGTTGCGTCAGAAGCATGGGCTGCGGGAGTTGTCCCATGACCTGCTGTGCAGCTTGCAGAAGGTGCCGGCAGCGAAGATCAACGAGCATCTCAAGCGCCATCGTGGGTTCTGAAAGACACCCAGGATCCTTTTGTGGGAGCGAGCC
>NZ_JBHFJB010000062.1:3232-7106 GCF_057334555.1 Pseudomonas sp. AGC41 | reverse complement strand
CCCCCCCCCCCACAGGGTGGGTTGTGTTGATCTGAGATCTGCCGTGTTTTGAAAAGTGTATGGCTCGGATAAACGGATTTTGTAACTTAATTTCTGCCGATTGCCTTTTTAGAATGACAGGTTTCACCGTCCTGACTTCGAGCTGAACATGCCTGGCCCACGCCGTTTTCCGTTGCCATTGATCGCTGCCTTCTTTGCCTTGTACGTCATCTGGGGATCGACCTACCTAGTGATTCGCATCGGCGTCGAGCATTGGCCGCCCTTGCTGCTGGCCGGGATTCGATTCGTGATTGCCGGATCGCTGATGTACGGCTTCTTGCGCTGGCGCGGGGCACCGGCGCCGACTTGGGCGCAATGGAAGGCCGGGGCGCTGATCGGGGTGTTGTTGCTGACGTTCGGCAATGGCGCGGTGAGTATCGCCGAGCACATGGGCGTGGCCTCGGGCGTGGCGGCGTTGGCCGTGGCGACGGTGCCGTTGTTTACCCTGCTCTGCGGATATTTCTGGGGCGCGCGTAATACCCGTCTGGAATGGGCCGGGATTGTATTGGGGCTGATCGGTATCGCCATGCTCAACCTCGGTTCCAACCTGCAATCGAGCCCGATCGGGGCCGCTTTGCTGGTGTTCGCGGCGGCGTCCTGGGCCTTCGGCTCGGTGTTGAGCAAACACGTGCAGTTACCGGCGGGCGCCATGGCCAGCGCCGTGGAGATGTTGGTGGCTGGCGTGGTGCTGTTGATCGCCAGCTTCGCCAGTGGCGAGCGCCTGGAAAGCATGCCGCCGCTGGAAGGCTGGTTCGCGCTGGTCTATCTGATCGGCTTTGGTTCGATCATCGCTTTCAACGCCTACATGTACCTGCTCAAGCATGTGCGTCCGGCCGCGGCCACCAGCTACGCCTACGTCAACCCGGCGGTGGCGGTGCTGTTGGGGATCGTCTTCGCCGGGGAAACCATCGGTATCGAAGAGGCCTTGGCGATGCTGGTGATTATCAGCGCCGTGGTGCTGATCGGGTTGCCGCAGTGGCGCAAGCCCAAGCCCGCACCGGCCGAATCCTGATTTAGGGTAAACTGCTGCGCATTGCACACCCTGCGCTGATTTTTCCTACGGTACCTCCATGACTTTCGCCACTCTTGGCCTGATCGAACCCCTGCTGCGCGCCCTCGAGACGCTCGGCTACCAGACGCCGACCCCGGTCCAGGCCCAAGCCATGCCGGCGGTGCTCGCCGGTCGCGACTTGATGGCCGCGGCCCAGACCGGCACCGGCAAGACCGCCGGTTTCGCCGTGCCACTGTTGCAGTTGCTGACTACCGAAGGGCCGAAGGTCGCAGCCAACTCGGTGCGCGCGCTGATCCTGGTGCCGACCCGTGAACTGGCTGAGCAGGTCCATGAAAGCGTGCGTCAGTACGCGCGGAACCTGCCGCTGAGCACCTACGCGGTCTACGGCGGCGTCAGCATCAACCCGCAGATGATGAAGTTGCGCAAGGGTGTCGACCTGCTGGTTGCCACGCCGGGTCGCTTGCTTGATCTGTTCCGCCAGAACGCGCTGAAGTTCAACCAGTTGCAGACACTGGTGCTGGACGAAGCCGACCGCATGCTCGACCTGGGCTTCTCCGAAGAACTGGCGAACATCTACAAGGCCCTGCCGAAGAAGCGCCAGACCCTGCTGTTCTCGGCGACCTTCTCCGATGCGATCCGCCTGCTGGCCGGGCAGATGCTCAACGACCCGCTGAGCATCGAAGTGAGCCCGCGCAACGTCGCCGCCAACACCGTCAAGCAATGGGTGGTGACGGTGGACAAGAAGCGCAAGCCGGAACTGTTCATCCACCTGATGCGCAAACACAAGTGGAAGCAGGTGCTGGTATTCGCCAAGACGCGCAACGGCGTCGATGCGCTGGTGGAGAAACTCCAGGGCCTGGGCGTCAACGCCGATGGCATTCACGGCGACAAACCCCAGGCGACCCGCCAGCGTGCGCTGGATCGTTTCAAGGCCAGCGAAGTGCAGATCCTGGTGGCCACCGACGTCGCCGCCCGTGGCTTGGACATCGAGGACTTGCCGCTGGTGGTGAACTTCGATTTGCCAATCGTTGCCGAGGACTACATCCACCGTATCGGTCGTACGGGCCGCGCGGGTGCCACCGGGCAGGCGATTTCCCTGGTCTGCGCCGATGAAGTGAATCTGCTGTCAGCCATCGAAACCCTGACCCGCCAGACATTGCCCCGACAAATGGAACAGGACTTCGAACCTGAGCATCGCGTGCCGGAAACCGATGCCAGCGGCCAGGTGATCAAGAAGCCGAAGAAGCCGAAGAAACCGAAAGCTTCCGGGGGCGGCGGCAAGCGCAACCTTGGCAAGTGGGTGGACAGTGGCGACTCGGGGCCGGTGGAGCCTTCGGTGAAACCTGTGCGAAAAGTGCCGGTGTTCAATACCGGACCGCGCAAGCGTAAGCCTTGATGAGTTGCTGCGTCGGATAGAATGCTTTCGCGAGCAGGCTCGCTCCCACAAAGGCTCTGTGGTGTTCACCGCTCTGGTGTCCAGCGCCCGACCCCTGTGGGAGCGAGCCTGCTCGCGAAGGCGACAGCAAAGATTTCAAGTCTGGCGCTGTAGCCACTCCACCATCCCCAACCCCGCCGCGCGACCGCTGGCAAAGCATGCCGTAAGCAAGTACCCGCCGGTCGGCGCTTCCCAATCGAGCATCTCTCCCGCGCAGAAAACGCCGGGCACTTGCTTGAGCATCAGTCGCTCATCGAGTGCTTCGAACGTCACGCCGCCGGCACTGCTGATGGCTTCGTCCAGCGGACGGGTTTTCAGCAGGGTCACTGGCAGGGCCTTGATTACCTGGGCCAGCTGCGCCATGTCGGCAAAACAATCGGCTGGAGTCAGTTCCCGCAACAACGCCGCCTTCACCCCGTCGAGCCCCAACTGGCTGTGCAGGTGCTTGGCCATCGAGCGAGAACCGCGCGGCTTGCTCAATGCCTGGAGAACCTTATCCACAGGCCGGCCTGGCAGCAGATCCAGATGAATGGTCGCGCTGCCGTGCTGGTTGATGGCCTCACGAATCCGCGCTGAAAGCGCATAGATCAGGCTGCCTTCGATGCCGGTGGCGGTGATGACGCATTCGCCGAGGCGTGGCACGTCATCGTCAAGGCCGATGGCGATGTTCTTCAGTGGGGTGCCGGCGAATTTGCCGATCATCAGATCGCTCCAGCCCGGCACATCGAACCCACAATTGCTTGGCTGCAGGGGCGCGAGGGCCACGCCGCGCTGTTCCAACGGCAGCATCCAGGCGCCATCGGAGCCCAGGCGTGACCAACTGCCGCCTCCCAGCGCCAGTAAGGTCGCGTCGGGCTGTAGGGCCTTTTCCCCGTCCGGTCTGGCAATACGCAGGCTGCCATCGGCATTCCAGCCAAGCCAGCGGTGGCGTGTATGAATCACCACGCCGGCATCGCGCAGGCGCTTGAGCCAGGCGCGCAGCAGCGGGGCGGCCTTCATGTCGCTAGGAAATACCCGCCCGGAGCTGCCGACAAAGGTGTCGATGCCCAGGCCGTGAATCCATCCGCATAACTCATCCGCGCCGAATCCCCTCAACAGCGGGGCGATATTCGGCGCGCGTTCACCATAGCGCGACAGGAACGCTGGGAAGGCTTCCGAGTGGGTAATGTTCATGCCGCCGACACCGGCCAGCAGAAATTTCCTGCCCACCGATGGCATCCCGTCGTACAGGTCGACCTTGAGGCCGGCCTGGCTCAACATCTCGGCCGCCATGAGGCCGGCGGGGCCGCCGCCGATAATGGCGATGTTTGGGGTGGAAGGCTTGGTGGTCGAGGTCATGATCGGGCTGTGGGGCAGGAATTGGCGAGGCATTCTACCAGCTCAAATCC
>NZ_JBHFJB010000062.1:0-3212 GCF_057334555.1 Pseudomonas sp. AGC41 | reverse complement strand
AGTTACATGAGTATCAACTGGTGCACTGCATTCGCGAGCAGGCTCGCTCCCACAGGAGGATGTAGCGGTGTCTGAAAGTTTGGTTAAAAAACAGCCAAGCCCCTGCGAGCTATAGACGGCATAGGTTGTAGGCCCTTTCGCTCAGGTTATCCACAGGCCGCTCCACAGGCATTGTGGGTAACGCACCCAGGCTTCAATGACAACCTGATGACGTCCAGACCTTCTGCGCGCTGTGGTGCAGAATTCCGTGCCGGCGGGCCAGGGCCTTGCGATCCTTGCTGTAACCGCCGCCGATCACGCCGACTACCGGAATGTCCCGGCCCAGGCAGTGGCGCATGACGCTCTCGTCCCGGGCGGCGAGGCCTTCGTCGGTCAGCTTCAGGTAACCGAGGGCATCGTCCTTGTGCACATCGACGCCAGCGTCATAGAGCACCAGATCCGGCTGATAGAGCGGTAGCAGGTAATTGAGCGCGTCATCGACGACCCTCAGGTAAGCGCCATCCTCCATGCCCATCGGCAAGGGAATGTCCCAGTCGCTTTGCGCCTTGCGTGCAGGAAAATTCTTTTCGCAGTGCAAGGAAACTGTCACGGCGTCAGGAGTGTCATGGAGTATTCGAGCCGTACCGTCGCCCTGATGCACGTCGCAGTCGAAAATCAGCACCCGCGAGACCCGACCGCTGGCGAGGAAATAGCGGCTGATCACCGCAAGGTCATTGAAGATGCAAAATCCGGCCGGGTGGTCGTAGTGGGCGTGATGAGTGCCGCCGGCCAGATGACAGGCCAATCCGTGTTCGAGGGCTTGTTCGGCGGCCAGCAGTGAGCCGCCGACGGCGCGTACCGTTCGGCGAGCCAAGGCTTCGCTCCAGGGCAGGCCGAGGCGCCGTTGGTCTTCGCGGGACAACTCGCCGCTCATGTAGCGTTCGATATAAGCGCGATCGTGGGCCAGGGCGAGGATATCCGGTGGGCATAGGGACGGACGCAGCAGGTCCGCGTCCCGGGCCAGGCCGCTGTCCACCAGGTGATCGCGCAGCAGGCGGAACTTGTCCATGGGGAAACGGTGCTCCGCAGGGAATTCGGGGCTGTAGTCTTCGTGGTAGATCAACGGTAGCGGCATGGTGTTTTCAGTGGTGGTTGAGCCACGGATCCTACCAGCGATGTAGACTCTGAGGGCATGGAGAGGAGTGAAGATGGAGCCGATACTGGAAGTGGAAAGCGCACGGCTGATATTGCGGCAGTGGCGCGATGAAGATCTGCCGGCGTTTGCGGCGATGTCTGCCGATGCGCAAGTGATGCGTTATTTTCCGGCCCCGCTGAGTCGCCTGGAAAGCGCTGCGTTGATCGGCCGGGTGCGCGGGCATTTTGCCGAGCATGGTTTTGGTTTGTGGGCACTGGAGCGCAAGGACACCGGTGCCTTCATCGGTTTTACCGGGCTGGGCGTGGTCGGGTTCGATGCGCATTTCACCCCTGCGGTGGAGATCGGCTGGCGCCTGGCGCGCGAACACTGGGGGCTGGGATATGCCAGCGAAGCCGCGTGGACCGCGTTGCGTTGCGCCTTCGACCGCCTGGGCCTGGACGAGGTGGTGGCGTTTACCGCTGTGGATAACTTGCCTTCGCAGAAGGTCATGCAGGCCATCGGCATGCAGCACGATCCGGACGATGATTTCGAACACCCAAAGCTCGCGGTCGGTCATCCATTGCGTCACCATGTGCTCTATCGCATCAATCGTGAGCAATGGTTGCAGACCCTTCACGGTTAACCGACACGGACGTTTACAATGCCCGCCAAAATGGCCCGGGCCAATTATCGATCCGCCGCCGCAGCACAGCCTGCGCGGTTTTGTGCTGTGTGAGGAAAATCTGAATGAGCCACGTGTTGGAAGATCTGGTCGACCTGCTGACCCTGGAACCGATCGAAGAGAACCTGTTTCGCGGT
Source organism: Pseudomonas sp. AGC41 (assembly GCF_057334555.1). Lineage (NCBI taxonomy): Bacteria > Pseudomonadati > Pseudomonadota > Gammaproteobacteria > Pseudomonadales > Pseudomonadaceae > Pseudomonas > Pseudomonas sp. AGC41. Next base: position 1,279 of record NZ_JBHFJB010000062.1, on the reverse strand, counting down.
CGCAGCCAGGACCTGGGCTTTCGCCAGCTGTTCGGCGGCCAGGTGCTGGGCCAGTCGTTGTCGGCGGCCAGCCAGACCGTGGAAGAGGCGCGCCATGTGCATTCGATGCATGGCTACTTCCTGCGTCCGGGCGATGCGGCGTTGCCGGTGGTCTACCAGGTGGATCGCGTGCGTGATGGCGGCAGCTTCAGCACCCGCCGGGTCACGGCGATCCAGAAGGGCAACCCGATCTTCACTTGCAGCGCGTCGTTCCAGTACGACGAACAGGGCTTCGAGCACCAGAGCACCATGCCGCAGGTCGTCGGGCCGGAAAACCTGCCCTCGGAATTGGAACTGACCCAGCAGCGCGCGCACCTGTTGCCTGAGCACATGCGTGAAAAACTGCTGTGCCCCAAGCCGATCGAGGTGCGCCCGGTCACCGAAAAGGACCCGTACAATCCGCAACCGGCCGATCCGGTCAAGTACGTGTGGTTCCGTGCCGATGGCGCCTTGGCGGATTCCCCGGCTTTGCATAAATACCTGCTGGCCTATGCGTCGGATTTCGGCCTGCTGACGACTTCGTTGCTACCGCACGGCAAATCGGTCTGGCACAAGGACATGCAGGTCGCCAGCCTCGACCACGCGTTGTGGTTCCATGCCGACCTGCGCGCCGATGACTGGTTGCTCTACGCCATGGACAGCCCCTGGGCCGGAAATTCCCGTGGGTTCTCCCGTGGCAGTGTGTTCAATCGCGCCGGACAACTGGTGGCCTCGGTGACCCAGGAAGGCCTGATCCGCCATCGCAAGGACTGGGCATGAGCCTGGCCGATGTGCGGCACTGGGTATTCGACATGGACGGCACGCTGACCATCGCCGTGCATGATTTCGCCGCGATCCGTGTGGCTTTGGCGATCCCGCCTGAAGACGACATCCTCACGCATCTGGCGGGTTTGCCCGCTGAAGAAGCCGCGGCCAAACATGCCTGGTTGCTGGAACACGAGCGGGACCTGGCGCTGGGCTCAAAGCCTGCGCCGGGAGCGGTGGAGCTGGTCCGTGAGTTGGCCGGGCGTGGTTATCGCCTGGGTATCCTGACGCGCAATGCCCGCGAGCTCGCCCACGTGACGCTTGAGGCGATCGGCCTGGCCGATTGTTTTGCCGTTGAGGACGTTCTCGGCCGTGATGAAGCGCCGCCCAAGCCGCATCCCGGTGGCCTGTTGAAACTGGCCGAGGCCTGGAACGTGGCGCCCGAGACCATGGTGATGGTGGGCGACTACCGCTTTGACCTCGACTGCGGCCGCGC
>NZ_JBHFJB010000061.1:16226-42856 GCF_057334555.1 Pseudomonas sp. AGC41 | reverse complement strand
GGATGGCCCTTCGCGGCGGCCCACGGAGCAATGCCGGAGTGAGGGCATGCCGAGCCCAGGCGAGGCACCGAGTGGTGGGGCAAAGCCTTTTGGTTACTTTTTTGGCGCCTGAAAAAAGTGACCCGCTGTAAGAGCGGAACCATAAGCAGCCATGACCGCAGCAACGGATATGTACCCAGTCAACAAATCCCGACCACCCGCAAGCCCCAAAGTAGCCCAACCCGAAAAACAGAGGAATCTCATGAACTGGCAACCCCACATCACCGTCGCCACCATCGTCGAAGATCACGGCCGCTTCCTGATGGTCGAAGAATCCAAAGGCGGACGAGCAGTGCTCAACCAGCCCGCCGGCCACCTGGACCCGAACGAAACACTGATCCAAGCCGCCATACGCGAAACCCTCGAAGAAACCGGCTGGGACGTCGAGCCCACCAGCGTCACCGGCATCTACCTCTACACCGCCCCGAGCAACGGCGTGACCTACCAACGGGTCTGCTTCGCCGCCAAAGCCCTGAAACACCACCCGGATTATCAACTGGACGACGGCATCCTCGGCGCCAAGTGGCTGACCCGCGACGAATTGCTGACACAGCGCGACCGCTGGCGCAGCGAGCTGATCATCCGTTGCATCGACGACTACCAGGCCGGCCATCGCCACAGCCTGGCGCTTATCCGCCCTTCTCTTTAGCCTTGCGCGCCCGGGCCTGATAGAATCGCGTCCTTTTTCAAGACACTCATTGAATTCCTATGCGTGATCCAGCCTCTTCGAACACCCCAAAGCAGCGCGTCATCGTCGGCATGTCCGGCGGCGTGGACTCTTCCGTTTCCGCCCTTCTGCTGATCGAGCAGGGTTATGAGGTGGAAGGCCTGTTCATGAAGAACTGGGAAGAAGACGACGGAACCGAATACTGCACCGCCATGGACGACCTGGCGGACGCCCAGGCCGTGTGCGACAAGATCGGCATCAAGTTGCACACCGCCAACTTCGCCGCCGAGTACTGGGACAACGTGTTCGAGCACTTTCTCGCCGAGTACAAGGCCGGTCGCACGCCGAACCCGGACATCCTCTGCAACCGCGAGATCAAGTTCAAGGCGTTCCTCGACTACGCCATGATGCTCGGCGCCGACCTGATCGCCACCGGCCACTACGTGCGCCGCCGCGACATCGACGGCCGCACCGAGCTGCTCAAGGGCCTGGACCCGAACAAGGACCAGAGTTATTTCCTCCACGCCGTCGGCGGTGAACAGATCGCCAAGACTCTGTTCCCGGTGGGCGAGCTGGAAAAACCCGAAGTGCGCGCAATTGCCGAGAAACATGACCTGGCCACTGCCAAGAAGAAGGATTCCACCGGGATCTGCTTCATTGGCGAACGGCGCTTCAGCGACTTCCTCAAGCAATACCTGCCGGCCCAGCCAGGCGAGATCAAGACCACCGAAGGTGAAGTCATCGGCCGCCACCATGGCCTGATGTACCACACCATCGGCCAGCGCCAGGGCCTGGGCATCGGCGGTTTGAAAGACGCCGGTGAAGAGCCGTGGTACGTGCTGGTCAAGGACCTGGAGCACAACGAGCTGATCGTTGGCCAGGGCAATGACCATCCATGGCTGTTTTCCCGCGCCCTGCTCGCCTCCGACATCTATTGGGTCAATCCTATCGACCTCAGCGAACCGCGCCGCCTGACGGCCAAGGTTCGCTACCGCCAGAGCGACCAGCCCTGCACCCTGGAAAAAACCGCCAGCGGCTATCGCGCCACGTTTGATGATCCGCAGCGCGCGGTCACGCCCGGCCAGTCCGTGGTGTTCTACGACGGTGAAGTCTGCCTCGGCGGCGGCGTGATAGAAGTCGCCGAGCCATGGAGCAGCCAGGCATGACGCCGATCCAGGAACAACTGACGGCACTCGGCGGGGTGTTTCTCGCCGCGGTGCTGGTGGACCGGATCGCCAAGACCGGCCAAACCAATGAAGCCGGCCTGGGCTGCATGCTCGGCAGTTTGCTGGTCCGCGACCCCAAGGACACCCTGGAAGTCTATGGCGGCGATGACCTGAACCTGCGCGAAGGCTACCGTGCGCTGATCGGCGCCCTGGAACGCGACCCCAGCGCCCTGCAACGCGAGCCGCTGCGCTACGCCCTGTCGATGCTGGGCCTCGAGCGCCAGCTGGCCAAGCGCGACGATCTGCTGGAGACCATCGGCAAACGCTTGCCGCAGATCCAATCCCAGGTCGAACACTTCGGCCCGTCCCACGAGAACGTGATCGCCGCCTGCGGCGCGCTGTACCAGGACACCTTGAGTACCCTGCGCCAGCGCATCCAGGTGCATGGCGACATGCGTAACCTGCAGCAGCCGAGTAACGCTTCGAAGATCCGCGCCCTGTTGCTTGCCGGGATTCGCTCGGCGCGGCTGTGGCGACAACTGGGTGGGCATCGCTGGCAGCTGGTGATCAGCCGACGCAAATTGTTGAAAGAGCTTTACCCGTTGATGCGCAACGAATAAGTCGCCTCGACCTGCTTGTGGACATTGAGGGGCTGCTTTGCAGCCCAGCGGGAGCAAGCTCCCTCGCCACAGGTAATAAACAGTTTTATCTCGATACGCGTAACACGCCGGTCAGTTGGCAACGGACCGGTGCTGGTTTTCATGTATGATACGCGCCCCATTTCGTTGCCCGACTGTCCGAGAACACCCCATGCAGCTCTCTTCGCTCACTGCGGTTTCCCCTGTAGACGGCCGCTACGCCGGCAAAACCCAGGCCCTGCGCCCGATTTTCAGCGAGTACGGCCTGATCCGTGCCCGCGTTCTGGTTGAGGTGCGCTGGCTCCAGCGCCTGGCCGCTCACCCTGGCATTGGCGAAGTACCGGCCTTTTCCGCCGAAGCCAACGCGGTACTGAACGCCCTGGCCGACGATTTCGCGCTGGAGCACGCCGAGCGCGTCAAAGAGATCGAGCGCACCACCAACCACGACGTCAAGGCGATCGAATATCTGCTCAAGGAGCAGGCGGCCAAGCTGCCGGAACTGGCCAACGTCAGTGAGTTCATTCACTTTGCCTGCACCAGCGAGGACATCAACAACCTGTCCCACGCCCTGATGCTGCGCGAAGGCCGTGACGAGGTGATGCTGCCCCTGATGCGCCAGACCGCCCAGGCCATCCGCGAACTGGCGATCCGCTTCGCCGACGTGCCGATGCTGTCGCGCACCCACGGTCAACCGGCTTCGCCGACCACCCTGGGCAAGGAACTGGCAAACGTGGTGTATCGCCTGGAGCGCCAGATCGCCCAGGTGGCCGCCGTGCCACTGCTGGGCAAGATCAACGGCGCCGTGGGCAACTACAACGCCCACCTGTCGGCCTACCCGGACATCGACTGGGAAGCCAACGCCCGCGCCTTCATCGAAGACGAGCTGGGCCTGAGCTTCAACCCGTACACCACCCAGATCGAACCGCACGACTACATCGCCGAGCTGTTCGACGCGATCGCACGCTTCAACACCATCCTGATCGACTTCGACCGTGACATCTGGGGCTACATCTCCCTGGGTTACTTCAAGCAGCGCACCATCGCCGGCGAAATCGGTTCGTCGACCATGCCGCACAAAGTCAACCCGATCGACTTCGAAAACTCCGAAGGCAACCTGGGCATCGCCAACGCGTTGTTCCAGCACCTGGCGAGCAAGCTGCCGATTTCCCGCTGGCAGCGCGACCTGACCGACTCCACCGTGCTGCGCAACCTGGGCGTAGGTTTTGCCCACAGCGTCATCGCCTACGAGGCCAGCCTCAAGGGCATCAGCAAGCTGGAACTCAACGAGCAGAAAATCGCCGCCGACCTGGATGCCTGCTGGGAAGTCCTGGCCGAGCCGATCCAGACCGTGATGCGTCGCTACAACATCGAAAACCCCTATGAAAAACTGAAAGAACTGACCCGTGGCAAGGGCATCAGCCCTGAAGCGCTGCAGACTTTCATCGATGGCCTGGACATGCCTGCCGAGGCCAAGACCGAGCTGAAGAAGCTCACTCCGGCCAGCTACATCGGCAACGCGGCGGCACAAGCCAAGCGCATCTGAAACACCGCTGCACCTTTGAGACGCCCGGCCGCGCCGGGCGTTTTTATTCGCGTCTGAAAAGTATATTTTTTCAATAGGTTACACATGAATCCTGACATTCCACTGCAACTCCTGGGCGGTATTACGGCACGGGAGTTCCTGCGCGACTACTGGCAGAAGAAACCCCTGCTGATCCGCCAGGCCATTCCTGACTTCGAAAGCCCGATCGACGCCGACGAACTGGCCGGCCTGGCGCTTGAAGAAGAGGTTGAATCGCGCCTGGTGATCGAGCAAGGCGAGCGCCCCTGGGAGTTGCGTCGCGGCCCGTTCGCCGAAGACGAATTCAGCAAACTGCCGGAGCGCGAGTGGACACTGCTGGTGCAGGCAGTCGATCAGTTCGTCCCTGAAGTCGGCGAGCTGCTGGAGCATTTCCGTTTCCTGCCGAGCTGGCGCATCGACGACGTGATGATCAGCTTTGCCGCCCCGGGTGGCGGTGTCGGCCCGCACTTCGACAACTACGATGTGTTCCTGCTGCAGGGCCACGGCAAGCGCAACTGGAAGATCGGCCAGATGTGCGACTCCGAAAGCCCGCTGCTGCCCCACGCCGACCTGCGCATCCTCGCCGATTTCGAGGCGACCGATGAGTGGATCCTGGAACCTGGCGACATGCTCTACCTGCCGCCACGCCTGGCTCACTGCGGCGTCGCCGTGGATGACTGCATGACCTATTCGGTGGGTTTCCGCGCACCAAGCGCCGCCGAGGTGCTGACCCATTTCACCGATTTCCTCAGCCAGTTCCTGCCGGACGAAGAGCGCTACACCGACGCCGATGCGCGGCCCGTCGCCGACCCGCACCAGATCCAGCATGACGCCCTGGACCGACTCAAGGGCCTGCTGGCCGAGCACATGAGCGACGAGCGCCTGCTGCTGACCTGGTTCGGCCAGTTCATGACCGAGCCGCGCTATCCGGAACTGGTCGTCGGCCCGGAGCTGGAAGAAGACGATCTGCTGGCCGGCCTGGAACAGGGCGCAGTGATCATTCGCAACCCGAGCGCTCGCCTGGCCTGGTCGGAAGTCGATGATGACCTGCTGCTGTTCGCCAGCGGCCAGAGCCGTTATTTGCCGGGCAAATTGCGCGACCTGTTGAAGATGATCTGTGCCGCCGACGCGCTGCACATCGAAAACCTTGGCCCTTGGCTGGCCGACGAAGACGGTCGCGGCCTCATCCATGAATTGATCAAGCAAGGTAGCCTGGGGTTCGCCGATGAATAAAATTCACGTTCGTGTCGCAGACTGGCAAAAGGATAACGCCGAGATCCGGCGCATTCGTGAAGCGGTGTTCATTGCCGAGCAATCCGTGCCGCCGGAGCTGGAGTGGGATTCGGACGATCAGGATGCCGTGCATTTCCTGGCCTTCGAAGGTGACTTCCCCATCGGCACCGCGCGCTTGTTGACTGAAGGCCATATCGGCCGCGTCTCGGTCCTCAAGGACTGGCGCGGCCTGAAGGTCGGCGATGCGCTGATGCACGCAGCAATCGCCGAGGCCGAGAAGCGCGGGCTCAAGCAGCAGATGCTCAGCGCCCAGGTGCACGCCACGCCGTTCTACGAGCGATTGGGGTTTGCGGTGGTCAGCGAGGAGTTCCTCGAAGCCGGGATTCCCCACGTGGACATGGTCCGTCATTCGACCTGAGACCGCGGCGCGGCTTTCGCGAGCAGGCTCGCTCCCACATAGGCCCACTGTGAACACATATTTTGTGAACACTCAGGCCTCCCTTGTGGGAGCGAGCCTGCTCGCGAAGAGGCCCTTGAAAACACCACAAAACGCCCCGCCATCCACCGATGCCGGGGCGTTTTGCCGTCTACCATTCAACTTGCCCCACCCGGGGCCGACAAACTGGCAATATCCAGCTTTTGTCTCGCGGAGAAATGGACATGTCCCTACGTACCCTGCTGAGCACCCTGCTGCTCGGTTGCAGCCTGTCAGTCATGGCCGCTACCGAAATCGTGCCGCTGAACTACCGCACCAGCGCGGACTTGCTGCCGGTGGCGCAGAACTTCATCGGCAAGGATGGTCAGGTCAGCGCCTATGGCAACCAGCTGATCGTCAACGCCGAACCCGGCAAGATCGAAGAACTGCGACAATTCCTGGCGCAGCTTGACGTGGCTCCCAAGCGCTTGCTGATCACGGTCGACACCAATGAAAACAACCTGCAAGGCGACCAGGGTTACTCGATCAATGGCGCCGCGCCCAGCCAGACCCGCATCATCAACCGCAGCACCGCCAGCCGTGACGGCGGCGTGCAGCAGATCCAGGCCAGCGAAGGCCAGCCGGCACTGATCCAGGTGGGCCAGAGCGTGCCCTTCACCAGCAACCAGACCGATGGCTACGGGCGCATGCAAAGCCAGACCGAATATCGCAACGTCACCCAGGGTTTTTATGTGACCGCCAGCGTTACCGGCGAGACCGTTCATCTGAGCATCAGTACCAACCGTGACCGCATGAGCCAGGAGCGTCCCGATGTAGTGAACGTGCAAAGCACCGACACAACCGTCAGCGGGCGCCTGGGCGAGTGGATCACCCTGGCCGGGGTGAATCGGCAGAATCAGGCCGACAAACAGGGCCTGACCCGCAGCTACTCGACCCAAGGCCGGGATGACATGATTTTGCGGGTCAAGGTCGATACGTTGAACTGAAGCATCAGAAACTGACTGATAAGTCGTATTAGACCAAAGATGTAGTGCCTGAAAAAAAGCACTACAAAACGTTTGACGGGCCAAAAAACCGAAGGCATGATGGCCTCGCTCCCGCTAATCAGGGGCCCTGGCAAGGGCCTTCGGGTCGAAGCTTGCAACTACCCTGCGAGCCGATTCGTGTCTGTACCGCCCACAAGGTGTGTTTGACGAGGTTGCGACTGGAACGAAGTTGTCCCGAGGGACGGAAGCGTAACTAGGTAACCCGGCATCACTCTGAGTTCGTACGAAGGCCCACGACGCCCGAATGCGCCCGCAGCTCGCCCCTACCTGCTCACTTTCCCCTCGAGCCCGTCGTTCATCCCGTCGCCTCCCCGCCTGAACCGACTTGTACGCCAGCCTCCTGGTCAGCGAGAAGCCCTTCACACCAATGACTGGTGCGATTGACGAGCTGGAACCTTCCAGCCCGGAACGACCATCCATACAAGACGCGACGAGGTTTATTTCCATGGCACTGACACGCGAACAGCAAATTGCAGCCCTTGAAAAAGACTGGGCTGAAAACCCGCGCTGGAAAGGCGTGAAGCGCAATTATTCGGCTGCTGACGTCGTCCGTCTGCGTGGCTCGGTGCAACCTGAGCACACCTTCGCGAAAATGGGCGCCGAGAAGCTGTGGAACCTGGTCACCCAGGGCGCCAAGCCAGCCTTCCGTCCCGAGAAAGACTTCGTCAACTGCATGGGCGCCCTGACCGGCGGCCAGGCTGTGCAGCAGGTCAAGGCCGGCATCCAGGCTATCTACCTGTCGGGCTGGCAAGTGGCCGCGGACAATAACTCCGCCGAGTCCATGTACCCCGACCAGTCGCTGTACCCGGTGGATTCGGTTCCAACCGTGGTCAAGCGCATCAACAACTCGTTCCGTCGCGCCGACCAGATCCAGTGGAAAGCCGGCAAGAACCCGGGCGACGAAGGCTACATCGATTACTTCGCGCCAATCGTGGCTGACGCCGAAGCCGGTTTCGGCGGCGTACTGAATGCCTACGAATTGATGAAGAGCATGATCGAAGCAGGCGCCGCCGGCGTGCACTTCGAAGACCAGCTGGCCTCGGTTAAAAAATGCGGCCACATGGGCGGCAAGGTACTGGTTCCGACCCAGGAAGCCGTACAGAAGCTCACCGCCGCGCGCCTGGCCGCCGACGTTGCCGGCGTACCGACCATCATTCTGGCCCGTACCGACGCCAACGCCGCCGACCTGCTGACCTCCGACTGCGATCCGTACGACCAGCCGTTCGTCACCGGCACCCGTACCCAGGAAGGCTTCTACAAGGTGCGCGCCGGTCTCGACCAGGCCATCGCCCGTGGCCTGGCCTACGCCCCGTACGCCGACCTGATCTGGTGCGAAACCGCCAAGCCGGACCTGGACGAGGCCCGTCGCTTCGCCGAAGCGATCAAGAAGGAATACCCGGACCAACTGCTGTCGTACAACTGCTCGCCTTCCTTCAACTGGAAGAAAAACCTGGACGACGCGACCATCGCCAAGTTCCAGCGCGAACTGTCCGCCATGGGCTACAAGCACCAGTTCATCACCCTGGCCGGCATCCACAACATGTGGCACAGCATGTTCAACCTGGCGCACGACTACGCCCGCAACGACATGACCGCCTACGTGAAGCTGCAAGAGCAGGAGTTCGCTGACGCCGCCAAAGGCTACACTTTCGTGGCCCACCAGCAGGAAGTCGGCACCGGTTACTTCGACGACATGACCACGGTGATCCAGGGTGGCACCTCGTCCGTAACTGCGCTGACCGGTTCGACCGAAGAAGAACAGTTTCACTGATTGCACGCGTAAACGGCCCTTGCGGACCGAATAAAAGCTAACCGCAAAGCCGACGATTTGAAGCCCCGACTGGTTCGGGGCTTTTTTTTGCCTATGCTTTAGCAGCAACGTCGTCACATGAAAGGATTTTGTGGCGAGGGAGCTTGCTCCCGCTGGCTGCGCAGCAGCCCTTTTGTGAGCGCTTCGCACTCAAGCGGGAGCAAGCTCCCTCGCCACGAGATCCAGACAGGCCTCAAGGAAGCGCTCCCACAGAAAAAGCAAAAAGATTGATCGAACGCAGCATCGGGCAGTCTGAATAAGAGTAAAACGGCCGACGCCGACAACTGTGGTCACTGCTATATAAGACATGTTCTCAGTTGTTGTATCGAGCTGCTACGACGATTGAAGCCCAAACAATAATAATTATCATTTAAAGGTCGTTTCCATTGTTACATCCAAAACGAAATTCCCTTGTGGATTCGCCAGCCAATCCCCACGGGGCCGGGCCCGCGAGGTCGTGGAGGCGCGCTATGTCCTTATTCCAATAAATAATTTCGCTATAGGAATTTTACTTGCCCGGTGTTTAGCCATAAAATCACCGCGATTGATTGCTGCGACATATCGTCACTGCGTTATTTCTTTTCAAGCTCAGAGACCTTTGCTCTCTGTTAAGGATTTCCAGCATGCCCGAAGCGACAGGACTCATGGCCCACAACTGGGGCTTTGCCATTTTCCTTCTGGGTGTTGTCGGCCTGTGTGCCTTCATGCTCGGCGTGTCGAGCCTGCTCGGGTCAAAAGCCTGGGGCCGCAGCAAGAATGAACCGTTCGAGTCCGGCATGCTGCCTACCGGTGGCGCCCGCTTGCGGCTCTCAGCCAAATTCTATCTGGTCGCGATGCTCTTCGTGATCTTCGATATCGAAGCCCTTTTTCTCTTTGCATGGTCTGTGTCCGTCCGCGAAAGCGGCTGGACCGGATTCGTCGAAGCTCTCGTTTTCATAGCAATTCTGTTGGCAGGTCTTGTCTACCTTTACCGGGTGGGGGCGCTTGATTGGGCTCCGGAAGCTCGGCGTAAGCGGCAGGCGAAGCTGAAACAATGAGGCTTTGGCAATGCAATACAATCTCACCAGGATCGACCCCGATGCTCCTAACGAGCAGTATCCGATCGGCAAGCGGGAAACCGTTTCCGATCCGTTAGAAGATCAAGTCCACAAGAACATCTTCATGGGCAAGCTCGAAGACGTGCTGAACAGCACGGTCAACTGGGGTCGCAAGAACTCCCTGTGGCCGTACAACTTCGGCCTTTCGTGCTGCTACGTGGAAATGACCACCGCCTTCACGGCGCCCCACGACATCGCGCGCTTTGGCGCCGAGGTGATCCGGGCATCGCCGCGCCAGGCGGATTTCATGGTTATCGCCGGTACGCCGTTCCTGAAAATGGCTCCCATCATCCAGCGCCTGTATGAACAGATGCTGGAGCCCAAGTGGGTCATTTCGATGGGCGCGTGTGCCAACTCCGGCGGCATGTACGACATTTATTCCGTGGTCCAGGGAGTCGACAAGTTCCTCCCGGTGGATGTCTACGTGCCCGGCTGCCCGCCCCGCCCCGAAGCATTCCTGCAAGGCCTGATGCTGCTGCAGGAATCCATCGGCCAGGAGCGTCGCCCACTGTCCTGGGTCGTCGGTGATCAAGGCGTCTATCGCGCCGACATGCCGTCGCAAAAGGAACAGCGCCGCGAACAGCGAATCGCAGTCACCAACCTGCGCAGCCCCGACGAAGTCTGATCCAGCTCTGTTCTGTAGAAGAAACGAGAACCTGGCTTCATTCTTTACGTTGACCGAAAGCGATAAATAACCATGACTACAGGCAGTGCTCTGTACATCCCGCCTTACAAGGCAGACGACCAGGATGTGGTCGTCGAACTGAACAACCGCTTTGGCGCCGAGGCGTTCACCGCCCAGGCCACCCGCACCGGCATGCCGGTGCTTTGGGTTGCCCGCGCCAGGCTGATCGAAGTCCTGACTTTCCTGCGCAACCTGCCCAAGCCGTACGTCATGCTCTATGACCTGCACGGCGTGGACGAGCGCCTGCGCACCAAGCGCCAGGGCTTGCCGGGTGCCGACTTCACCGTGTTCTACCACCTGCTGTCGATCGAGCGTAATAGTGACGTAATGATCAAGGTCGCCTTGTCCGAAAGCGACCTCAGCGTGCCGACCGTGACCGGCATCTGGCCGAACGCCAACTGGTACGAGCGTGAAGTCTGGGACATGTTCGGCATCGACTTCCCGGGCCACCCGCACCTGACCCGAATCATGATGCCGCCAACCTGGGAAGGTCACCCGTTGCGCAAGGACTTCCCGGCCCGCGCCACCGAGTTCGACCCGTACAGCCTGACCCTGGCCAAGCAGCAGCTCGAGGAAGAATCCGCGCGCTTCAAGCCGGAGGACTGGGGCATGAAGCGTTCCGGCGCCAACGAGGACTACATGTTCCTCAACCTTGGCCCGAACCACCCTTCGGCCCACGGCGCGTTCCGTATCATCCTGCAACTGGACGGTGAAGAGATCGTCGATTGCGTCCCGGACATCGGCTACCACCACCGTGGCGCCGAGAAGATGGGCGAGCGTCAGTCCTGGCACAGCTATATTCCGTACACCGACCGCATCGATTACCTCGGCGGCGTGATGAACAACCTGCCGTACGTCCTGTCGGTGGAAAAACTGGCGGGCATCACGGTGCCGGACCGGGTCAACGTGATCCGCATCATGATGGCCGAGTTCTTCCGGATCACCAGCCACCTGCTGTTCCTGGGTACCTATATCCAGGACGTGGGCGCCATGACGCCGGTGTTCTTCACCTTCACCGACCGCCAGAAAGCCTACACCGTGATCGAAGCCATCACCGGTTTCCGCCTGCACCCGGCCTGGTACCGCATCGGTGGCGTTGCCCACGACCTGCCGCGCGGCTGGGAAAAGCTGGTCAAGGATTTCGTCGAATGGATGCCCAAGCGCCTGGACGAATACACCAAGGCTGCGTTGCAGAACAGCATCCTCAAGGGTCGTACCGTCGGCGTCGCCGCGTACAACACCAAGGAAGCGCTGGAATGGGGCGTCACCGGCCCGAGCCTGCGCGCCACCGGCCTTGATTTCGACCTGCGCAAGGCGCGCCCGTACTCCGGCTACGAGAACTTCGAGTTCGAAGTCCCGCTGGCGTCCAGCGGCGATGCCTATGACCGTTGCCTGGTTCGCGTCGAGGAAATGCGCCAGAGCGTCAAGATCATCGAGCAATGCATGCGCAACATGCCGGAAGGCCCGTACAAGGCGGACCACCCGCTGACCACGCCGCCGCCGAAAGAGCGCACGCTGCAACACATCGAGACCCTGATCACGCACTTCCTGCAGGTTTCGTGGGGCCCGGTCATGCCGGCCAACGAATCCTTCCAGATGATCGAAGCGACCAAGGGCATCAACAGTTATTACCTGACGAGCGACGGCGGCACCATGAGCTACCGCACCCGGATTCGCACTCCAAGCTACCCGCACCTGCAGCAGATCCCTTCGGTGATCAAAGGCAGCATGGTCGCGGACTTGATCGCGTACCTGGGTAGTATCGATTTCGTTATGGCCGACGTGGACCGCTAAGCATGAACAACACGCTTATCCAGACAGACCGTTTCGCCCTGAGCGAAACCGAGCGCTCGGCCATCGAGCACGAGCTGCATCACTACGAAGACCCGCGCGCGGCGTCGATCGAAGCCCTGAAGATCGTCCAGAAGGAACGTGGCTGGGTGCCCGATGGCGCGCTCTACGCCATCGGCGAAATCCTCGGCATTCCGGCCAGCGACGTCGAAGGTGTCGCCACGTTCTACAGCCAGATTTTCCGCCAGCCGGTGGGCCGCCACATCATTCGCGTCTGCGACAGCATGGTCTGCTACATCGGCGGCCACGAATCGGTGGTCGGCGAGCTCCAGAGCAAGCTGGGCATCGGCCTGGGCCAGACCACCGCCGACGGCCGCTTCACCCTGCTGCCGGTGTGCTGCCTGGGCAACTGCGACAAGGCACCGGCGCTGATGATCGACGACGACACCTTTGGTGACGTCAAGCCGGATGGCGTCGCCAAACTGCTGGAGGGCTACGTATGACCCTGACTTCCTTCGGGCCCGCCAACCGCATCCAGCGTTCGGCCGAAACCCATCCCCTGACCTGGCGCCTGCGTGACGATGGCGAGGCGGTGTGGCTGGACGAATACCAGGCGAAGAACGGCTATGCCGCCGCACGCAAGGCGTTCGCCGACATGGCTGCCGACGACATCGTCCAGACCGTGAAAGATTCCGGCCTCAAGGGTCGTGGCGGCGCGGGCTTCCCCACGGGCGTGAAGTGGGGCCTGATGCCCAAGGACGAGTCCATCAACATCCGCTACCTGCTGTGCAACGCGGACGAGATGGAACCCAACACCTGGAAAGACCGCATGCTGATGGAGCAACTGCCCCATCTGCTGATCGAAGGCATGCTGATCAGTGCCCGCGCGCTGAAAACCTACCGTGGCTACATCTTCCTGCGCGGCGAATACACCACCGCCGCCAGGCATCTGAACCGTGCCGTCGAAGAAGCCAAGGCCGCCGGCCTGCTGGGCAAGAACATCCTCGGCTCGGGTTTTGATTTCGAGCTGTTCGTGCACACCGGCGCCGGGCGCTACATCTGCGGTGAAGAAACCGCGCTGATCAACTCCCTCGAAGGCCGCCGCGCCAACCCGCGCTCCAAGCCGCCCTTCCCCGCCGCTGTTGGCGTGTGGGGCAAGCCGACCTGCGTGAACAACGTCGAGACCTTGTGCAACGTGCCGGCGATCATCGCCGACGGCGTGGACTGGTACAAATCCCTGGCCCGTGACGGCAGCGAAGACATGGGCACCAAGCTCATGGGCTTCTCCGGCAAGGTCAAGAACCCTGGCCTGTGGGAACTGCCGTTCGGCGTCACCGCGCGCGAGCTGTTCGAGGACTACGCCGGCGGCATGCGCGACGGCTACAAGCTCAAGTGCTGGCAGCCCGGCGGCGCCGGTACCGGTTTCCTGTTGCCGGAACACCTTGACGCACAAATGTACGCCGGCGGCATCGCCAAGGTCGGCACCCGCATGGGTACCGGCCTGGCGATGGCGGTGGACGACAGCGTCAACATGGTTTCCCTGCTGCGCAACATGGAACAGTTTTTCTCGCGCGAATCCTGCGGTTTCTGCACCCCTTGCCGCGATGGCCTGCCATGGAGCGTCAAGCTGCTGATGGCCCTCGAGAACGGCCAGGGCCAGGCCGGCGACATCGAGACCCTGCTGGGTCTGGTCGGCTTCCTCGGCCCAGGCAAGACCTTCTGTGCTCACGCACCGGGTGCCGTGGAGCCGTTGGGCAGCGCAATCAAATACTTCCGCCCTGAATTCGAGGCCGGCATCGCGCCCACCCGCGCGGGCGATCTCAATCAGGTGGTCACGCCGACCATGGTCGGCGCGTAACGACGCTTAACAAGGCGAAGGGTCCGTGCCCTTCGCCTTTCGTTCGATGACGCCTTTCACCGAGGCTGTTTGGTTTCGGACGAACAACAAGATTCCATTAGCCACGCCCGCTGACACCGGGCCAACGAAGAACTTTGAACCATGGCCACTATCCACGTAGACGGCAAAGAGCTCGAAGTCGATGGCGCAGACAACCTGTTACAGGCATGTCTGTCGCTGGGCCTCGACATTCCTTATTTCTGCTGGCACCCCGCCCTTGGCAGCGTTGGCGCCTGTCGCCAGTGCGCGGTCAAGCAGTACACCGACGAAAACGACAAGCGTGGTCGGATCGTCATGTCCTGCATGACCCCCGCCACCGACGGCAGCTGGATCTCCATCGACGACGAAGAAGCGAAAGTGTTTCGCGCCAGCGTCGTCGAATGGCTGATGACCAACCACCCTCACGACTGCCCGGTCTGTGAGGAAGGCGGCCACTGCCACCTGCAAGACATGACCGTGATGACCGGCCACAACGAGCGCCGTTATCGCTTCACCAAGCGCACCCACCAGAACCAGGACCTCGGCCCGTTCATTTCCCACGAGATGAACCGCTGCATCGCCTGCTACCGCTGCGTGCGTTTCTACAAGGACTATGCCGGCGGCACCGACCTGGGTGTGTTCGGCGCCCACGACAACGTGTACTTCGGTCGCGTTGAAGACGGCACCCTGGAAAGCGAGTTCTCCGGCAACCTCACCGAGGTCTGCCCGACCGGTGTGTTCACCGACAAGACGCATTCCGAGCGTTACAACCGCAAGTGGGACATGCAGTTCTCGCCAAGCATCTGCCACGGCTGCTCCAGTGGTTGCAACATCAGCCCGGGCGAACGCTACGGCGAACTGCGCCGCATCGAAAACCGCTACAACGGTTCGGTGAACCAGTATTTCCTCTGCGACCGTGGCCGTTTCGGCTATGGCTACGTCAATCGCAAGGACCGCCCGCGCCAGCCGCAGCTCGCGGGCGGCACCAAGCTGAGCCTGGACGAAGCCCTGGACAAGGCCGCTGAACTGCTGCGTGGTCGCAACATTGTCGGCATCGGTTCGCCGCGGGCCAGCCTGGAAAGCAACTACGCCCTGCGTGAGCTGGTCGGCGCCGAGCACTTCTACAGCGGCATCGAAGCCGGCGAGCTGGAACGTATTCGCCTGGTGCTGCAAGTGCTCAAGGACAGCCCGCTGCCCGTGCCGACGATGCGCGACATCGAAGATCACGACGCGGTGTTCGTCCTCGGCGAAGACCTGACCCAGACCGCCGCCCGCATGGCCCTGGCCCTGCGCCAGTCGGTAAAAGGCAAGGCCGAGGACATGGCCGACGCCATGCGCGTCCAGCCATGGCTCGACGCCGCCGTGAAGAACATCGGCCAGCACGCGCTGAACCCGCTGTTCATCGCCAGCCTCGCTGAAACCAAGCTCGACGACGTCGCCGAAGAATGTGTCCACGCCGCTCCGGACGACCTCGCGCGCATCGGTTTTGCCGTCGCCCATGCCCTGGACGCCAACGCCCCGGCCGTCGACGGCCTGGACAGCGAAGCTGCCGGCCTGGCCCAGCGCATCGCCGAGGCCCTGCTGGCGGCCAAGCGTCCATTGATCATTGCCGGCACCTCGCTGGGCTCCAAGGCGCTGATCGAAGCCGCCGCCAACATCGCCAAGGCCCTGAAGCTGCGCGAGAAGAACGGTTCCATCAGCCTGGTCGTGCCGGAAGCCAACAGCCTCGGCCTGGCCATGCTCGGTGGTGAATCGGTCGACGCGGCGCTGCAAGCGGTGATCGACGGCAATGCCGACGCCATCGTGGTGCTGGAGAATGATCTGTTCACTCGCACTGACAAGGCCAAGGTCGATGCCGCGCTGAACGCCGCCAAAGTCGTGATCGTCGCCGACCACCAGAAAACCGCCACCGCCGACCGCGCCGACCTGGTGCTGCCGGCGGCGAGCTTCGCCGAAGGCGACGGTACGCTGGTCAGCCAGGAAGGCCGCGCCCAGCGCTTCTTCCAGGTCTTTGATCCGCAATACCTGGACGCCAGCATCCTGGTCCACGAAGGCTGGCGCTGGCTGCACGCCTTGCGCGCGACCTTGCTGAACCAGCCGATCGACTGGACCCAGCTGGACCACGTCACCGCCGCCGTTGCGTCGAGCAGCCCGCAACTGGCTCGCATCGTCGATGCCGCGCCATCGGCCGCGTTCCGCATCAAGGGCCTGAAGCTGGCGCGCGAACCGCTGCGCTACTCCGGTCGCACCGCGATGCGCGCCAATATCAGCGTGCACGAACCGCGTATGCCGCAGGACAATGACACCGCGTTCGCCTTCTCCATGGAAGGTTACTCGGGCTCCGCCGAACCGCGCTCCCAGGTGCCGTTCGCCTGGTCGCCGGGCTGGAACTCGCCGCAAGCCTGGAACAAGTTCCAGGACGAAGTCGGCGGTCACCTGCGCGCCGGCGATCCGGGCATCCGCCTGATCGAAAGCCAGGGCGATGGCCTCGGCTGGTTCGCCAGCGTGCCACGCGCCTTCAACCCGGCACCGGGCACCTGGCAGGTCGTGCCGTTCCATCACCTGTTCGGCAGTGAAGAGAACTCTTCCAAGGCCGAGCCGGTGCAGGAGCGCATCCCGGCGGCCTACGTGTCGCTGGCCAAGTCCGAAGCCGATCGCCTGGGCGTCAACGATGGCGCCCTGCTGAGCCTGAACGTGGCCGGCCAGACCTTGCGTCTGCCGCTGCGCATCAATGACGAACTGGGCGCCGGCCTGGTGGCCCTGCCGGCTGGCCTGGCGGGCATTCCACCGGCGATTTTCGGCAAGACTGTCGACGGTCTGCAGGAGGCGGCGCAATGAGCTGGTTCACCCCTGAAGTGATCGCGGTGATCCTGACGGTCCTCAAGGCCATCGTGATCCTACTGGCCGTGGTGGTCTGCGGCGCGTTGCTGAGCTTCGTCGAACGTCGCCTGCTGGGCTGGTGGCAGGACCGCTACGGTCCTAACCGCGTCGGCCCGTTCGGCATGTTCCAGATCGCCGCCGACATGGTGAAGATGTTCTTCAAGGAAGACTGGACGCCACCGTTTGCCGACAAAGTGATCTTCACGCTGGCACCGGTCGTGGCCATGAGCGCCTTGCTGATCGCCTTCGCGGTCATCCCGATCACCCCGACCTGGGGCGTGGCGGACCTGAACATCGGCCTGCTGTTCTTCTTCGCCATGGCCGGCCTGTCGGTGTACGCGGTGCTGTTCGCCGGCTGGTCGAGCAACAACAAGTTCGCCCTGCTCGGCAGCCTGCGGGCATCGGCCCAGACCGTGTCCTACGAAGTGTTCATGGGCCTGTCGCTGATGGGCATCGTGATCCAGGCCGGCTCGTTCAACATGCGCGACATCGTCGAGTACCAGGCCCAGAACCTGTGGTTCATCATTCCGCAGTTCTTCGGTTTCTGTACGTTCTTCATCGCCGGCGTCGCCGTGACTCACCGTCACCCCTTCGACCAGCCGGAAGCGGAACAGGAACTGGCCGACGGTTACCACATTGAATATGCCGGCATGAAATGGGGCATGTTCTTCGTTGGCGAGTACATCGGCATCATCCTGATCTCGGCGCTGCTGGTAACGCTGTTCTTCGGTGGCTGGCACGGTCCGTTCGGCATCCTGCCGCAACTGTCCTTCGTCTGGTTCGCCCTGAAGACCGCGTTCTTCATCATGCTGTTCGTCCTGCTGCGCGCCTCTATCCCGCGCCCACGCTACGACCAGGTGATGGACTTCAGCTGGAAATTCTGCCTGCCGCTGACCCTGATCAACATGCTGGTGACCGCTGCGATCGTTTTGATGAACGCGCCCGCGGCCGCGGTTCAGTGAGGATTTGACCCATGTTCAAATATATTGGCGACATCGTTAAGGGTACCGGTACCCAACTGCGAAGCCTGGTCATGATCTTCGGTCATGGCTTTCGCAAGCGCGACACCCTGCAATACCCGGAAGAAGCGGTCTACCTGGCGCCGCGTTATCGCGGCCGTATCGTCCTGACCCGCGACCCCGACGGCGAGGAACGCTGCGTAGCCTGCAACCTGTGCGCCGTGGCGTGCCCGGTAGGTTGCATCTCGCTGCAGAAAGCCGAGACCGAAGACGGTCGCTGGTACCCGGACTTCTTCCGCATCAACTTCTCGCGCTGCATTTTCTGCGGCTTGTGCGAGGAAGCGTGCCCGACCACCGCGATCCAGCTCACGCCGGATTTCGAAATGGCCGACTTCAAGCGTCAGGACCTGGTGTACGAGAAAGAAGACTTGCTGATTTCCGGTCCCGGTAAAAACCCTGATTACAACTTCTATCGTGTTGCAGGTATGGCCATTGCCGGTAAGCCGAAAGGCGCCGCGCAGAACGAAGCCGAACCGATCAACGTGAAGAGCTTGCTGCCTTAAGGAAGAAAGATGGAATTCGCTTTCTATTTCGCATCGGGTATCGCGGTGGTGTCCACGCTTCGTGTGGTCACCAACACCAACCCCGTGCACGCCCTGCTCTACCTGATCATTTCGCTGATCGCCGTGGCCATGACCTTCTTCGCTCTCGGAGCACCGTTCGCCGGTGCCCTGGAAGTGATCGCCTACGCCGGCGCCATCATGGTGCTGTTCGTATTCGTGGTGATGATGCTCAACCTGGGTCCGGCGGCCGTCCAGCAGGAACGCTCCTGGCTCAAGCCGGGCATCTGGGCCGGGCCGGTGATTCTTTCCGCGCTGTTGCTGGGTGAACTGCTGTATGTGCTGTTCGCCCACCAGAGCGGCCAGGCCATCGGCCACACCACCGTAGGCGCCAAGGCCGTGGGCATCAGCCTGTTCGGTCCGTACCTGCTGGTGGTCGAACTCGCCTCGATGCTGCTGCTTGCCGCAGTCGTCACGGCGTTCCATTTGGGCCGTAACGAGGCGAAGGAGTAATCACATGCCTGCTATCCCTCTCGAGCATGGTCTGGCGGTTGCCGGCATCCTGTTCTGTCTCGGTCTGGTCGGCCTGATGGTCCGCCGCAACATTCTGTTCGTGCTGATGAGCCTGGAGGTCATGATGAATGCCTCCGCCCTGGCCTTCATCGTCGCGGGCGCGCGCTGGGCGCAACCGGATGGACAGATCATGTTCATCCTGGTGATCAGCCTGGCAGCCGCCGAGGCCAGTATCGGCCTGGCGATCCTGTTGCAGCTGTACCGTCGCTTCCACACTCTCGATATTGACGCTGCCAGCGAGATGCGCGGATGAACCTTCTCTTCCTGACTTTCGTATTTCCCCTCATCGGTTTCCTGCTGCTGTCGTTCTCCCGTGGACGCTGGTCGGAAAACCTTTCGGCGCTGGTTGGCGTGGGCTCGATCGGCCTGTCCGCCCTCGTCACCGCCTACGTGATCTGGCAATTCAACGTCGCCTCACCGGAAGGTGGCGCCTACGTGCAGGTGCTGTGGCAGTGGATGGCGGTGGAAGGCTTCACGCCGAACTTCGCCCTCTACCTGGACGGCCTGTCGGTGACCATGCTCGGCGTGGTGGTCGGCGTGGGTTTCCTGATCCACCTGTTCGCGTCCTGGTACATGCGCGGTGAAGTTGGTTACTCGCGCTTCTTCGCCTACACCAACCTGTTCATCGCCAGCATGCTGTTCCTGGTACTCGGCGATAACCTGTTGTTCCTGTACTTCGGCTGGGAAGGCGTGGGCCTGTGCTCGTATCTGTTGATCGGTTTCTACTACAGCAACCGCAACAATGGTAACGCCGCGCTCAAGGCATTCATCGTGACCCGCATCGGCGACGTGTTCATGGCCATCGGCCTGTTCATCCTGTTCCAGCAACTGGGGACGCTGAACATCCAGGAGCTGCTGGTTCGTGCTCCGGAGCACTTCAAGGCCGGTGATTTCTGGATCGTCCTCGCGACCCTGATGCTGCTGGGCGGCGCTGTCGGTAAATCCGCGCAACTGCCACTGCAGACCTGGCTGGCGGACGCGATGGCTGGCCCGACCCCGGTTTCGGCATTGATCCACGCAGCGACCATGGTCACCGCCGGTGTCTACCTGATCGCCCGTACCCACGGCTTGTTCGCCCTGGCGCCGGACATCCTGCACCTGGTCGGCCTCGTTGGCGGCGTGACCCTGGTGCTGGCCGGTTTTGCCGCGCTGGTGCAGACCGACATCAAGCGTATCCTCGCCTACTCGACCATGAGCCAGATCGGCTACATGTTCCTGGCCCTGGGCGTCGGCGCCTGGGAAGGCGCGATCTTCCACCTGATGACCCACGCCTTCTTCAAAGCCCTGCTGTTCCTCGCCTCCGGTGCGGTGATCGTTGCCTGTCACCACGAGCAGAACATCTTCAAGATGGGCGGCCTGTGGAAAAAACTGCCGTTGGCCTACGCCAGCTTCATCGTCGGCGGCGCGGCCCTGGCGGCCCTGCCACTGGTCACCGCCGGTTTCTACTCCAAGGACGAGATCCTCTGGGAAGCGTTCGCCAGCGGTAACCAGGGTCTGCTCTACGCCGGCCTGGTGGGTGCGTTCATGACCTCGCTGTACACCTTCCGCCTGATCTTCATCGCGTTCCACGGTGAAGCCAAGACCGAAGCCCACGCCGGCCACGGCATCGCCCACTGGCTGCCGCTGTCGGTGCTGATCGTGCTGTCGACCTTCGTCGGCGCGATGATCACCCCACCGCTGGCCGATGTGCTGCCGCAAAGCGTCGGCCATGCCGGCGGCGAAGCCAAGCACAGCCTGGAAATCGCCTCGGGCGCCATCGCCCTGGCGGGGATCCTGCTGGCCGCCCTGCTGTTCCTCGGCAAGCGCCGCTTCGTCACGGCCATCGCCAACAGCGGCATCGGGCGCTTCCTTTCGGCCTGGTGGTTCGCTGCCTGGGGCTTCGACTGGATCTACGACAAACTGTTCGTCAAGCCATACCTTGCGATCAGCCACATTCTGCGCAAAGACCCGCTCGACCAGACCATTGGCCTGATCCCGCGCATGGCCAAGGGCGGCCACACTGCCCTGAGCCGTACCGAGACCGGTCAACTGCGTTGGTATGCGGCTTCCATGGCGGCTGGCGCCGTGCTGGTTATCGGCGCCATCGTGCTGGTAGCGGTCTGATATGAACCTTGCGAACTTGCGAAAGGAAACGAGCCCGTCATGATTCTGCCCTGGCTAATCCTGATCCCCTTCATCGGCGGCCTGCTGTGCTGGATGGCGGAGCGTTCCAGCTCTACCCTCCCGCGCTGGATTGCGCTGCTGACCATGTCCCTGGAACTCGCGCTCGGCCTCTGGCTGTGGGCGACCGGCGACTATTCATTTGCACCGGCCCCTGGCGCCGACCCGACCTGGGCGCTTGAATTCAAGCATGTCTGGATCGCGCGCTTCGGCATCAGCGTGCACCTGGCCCTCGATGGTCTGTCGCTGCTGATGATCCTGCTGACCGGCCTGCTGGGTATCCTCTCGGTACTCTGCTCCTGGAAAGAGATCCAGCGTCACGTCGGCTTCTTCCACCTGAACCTGATGTGGATCCTGGGCGGTGTCGTCGGCGTGTTCCTGGCGCTGGACCTGTTCATGTTCTTCTTCTTCTGGGAAATGATGCTGGTGCCGATGTACTTCCTCATCGCGCTCTGGGGTCACAGTTCTTCGGACGGCAAGAAAACCCGGATCTACGCGGCGACCAAGTTCTTCATCTTCACCCAGGCTTCCGGCCTGATCATGCTGGTGGCGATCCTTGGCCTGGTGCTGGTGAACTTCAACAATACTGGCGTGATTACCTTCAATTACGCCGACCTGTTGAAAGTGCAGATGTCGCGCACTACCGAGTACGTGCTGATGCTGGGCTTCTTCATCGCCTTCGCGGTGAAGCTGCCGGTGGTGCCGTTCCACTCCTGGCTGCCGGACGCCCACGCCCAGGCACCGACCGCCGGTTCCGTGGACCTGGCCGGTATCCTGTTGAAAACGGCGGCCTACGGCCTGCTGCGTTTCGCCCTGCCGCTGTTCCCGAATGCCTCGGCGGAGTTCGCGCCGATTGCCATGACCCTGGGCCTGATCGGGATTTTCTACGGTGCGTTCCTAGCGTTTGCCCAGACCGACATCAAGCGCCTGATCGCCTTCTCCAGCGTCTCGCACATGGGCTTCGTGCTGATCGGGATCTACTCCGGCAGCCAGCTGGCCCTGCAAGGCGCGGTGATCCAGATGCTCGCCCACGGCCTGTCGGCCGCGGCACTGTTTATCCTAAGCGGTCAGTTGTACGAGCGCCTGCACACCCGGGACATGCGTGAAATGGGCGGCATCTGGTCGCGCATCGCCTACCTGCCGGCCATCAGCCTGTTCTTCGCGGCCGCTTCCCTGGGCCTGCCAGGCACCGGCAACTTCGTCGGCGAGTTCCTGATCCTGATCGGCTCGTTCGTCAGTGCGCCATGGATCACGGCGATCGCGACGTCCGGCCTGGTGTTCGGTTCGGTCTACTCGCTGATCATGATCCACCGCGCCTACTTCGGTCCGGCCAAGTCGGACGAAGTGTTGCGTGGCATGGACGGTCGCGAACTGATCATGGTGCTCGGCCTTGCGGTGCTGCTGGTTTACCTCGGCGTCTACCCGCAACCGTTCCTCGACACCTCTGCCGCCACGATGCATGGCGTGCAGCAGTGGCTCGGCACCGCCTTCTCTCAACTCGCTTCGGCCCGGTAAGAGCGCTATGGAATTCACGATTCAACACTTTATCGCGCTTGCGCCGCTGTTGATCACCAGCGCCACGATCATCGTGGTGATGCTGGCGATCGCCTGGCGGCGCAATCACTCGCAGACCTTCCTGCTGTCGGTGGCGGGGCTGAACCTGGCCTTGCTGTCGATTTTGCCGGCCCTGAAAGTCGCGCCATTGGCGGTCACGCCGCTGATCCAGATCGACAGCTTCGCCTGCCTGTACATGGCGCTGATCCTGGTCGCCACCCTCGCTTGCGTCACCCTCGCCCACGCCTACCTGGGCGATGGCGGTTCGGGTTACCCGGGCAACCGCGAAGAACTGTACCTGCTGATCCTGATGGCCGCCGCCGGCGGCCTCGTCCTGGTCAGCGCGCAGCACCTGGCCAGCCTGTTCATTGGCCTGGAACTGCTCTCGGTACCGGTCTATGGCCTGGTGGCCTATGCCTTTTTCAACAAGCGCTCCCTGGAAGCCGGCATCAAGTACATGGTGCTGTCGGCGGCAGGCTCCGCGTTCCTGTTGTTCGGCATGGCCCTGCTCTACGCCGAAGCCGGCACCCTGAGCTTCGTCGGCATCGGCCAGGCCCTGGCGGCCACCGGCCTGCCTAGCCCGATCGCGCAACTGGGCCTGGGCATGATGCTGATCGGCCTGGCGTTCAAGCTGTCGCTGGTGCCCTTCCACCTATGGACCCCGGACGTCTACGAAGGCGCCCCGGCGCCGGTGGCGGCGTTCCTGGCGACCGCTTCGAAAGTGGCGGTGTTCGCGGTGATGGTGCGGCTGTTCCAGATCTCGCCAGTGGCCAGCAGCGGTGTCCTGAGCAACGTGCTGACGATCATCGCCATCGCGTCGATCCTGTTCGGTAACCTGCTGGCGCTGACCCAGAGCAACCTCAAGCGTCTGCTGGGTTACTCGTCCATTGCTCACTTCGGCTACCTGCTGATCGCCCTGATCGCCAGCAAAGGCCTGGCCGTGGAAGCCATTGGCGTGTATCTGGTGACCTACGTGATCACCAGCCTTGGCGCCTTTGGTGTGATTACCCTGATGTCCTCGCCGTACAACGGCCGCGACGCCGACGCCCTGTACGAATACCGCGGCCTGTTCTGGCGCCGTCCGTACCTGACCGCCGTGCTGACCGTGATGATGCTGTCCCTGGCCGGCATCCCGCTGACCGCCGGCTTCATCGGCAAGTTCTACATCATCGCCACCGGCGTCGAGGCCCACCAATGGTGGCTGGTCGGCTCCCTGGTGCTGGGCAGTGCCATCGGCGTGTTCTACTACCTGCGCGTGATGGTCACACTGTACCTGATGGAACCGAACCTGCGTCGCCACGATGCCGAGTTGCACTGGGAACAGAAGGCAGGCGGCGTGATGCTGTTGGCCATCGCCGTCCTGGCGTTCTTCCTCGGCGTGTACCCGCAGCCGTTGTTGACGCTGGTCCAGCAGGCGGGCCTGACCGGCTGATTGCCTGAGCGTCATCGCTGACAAACATGCCCGTATCGTGAGATGCGGGCATTTTTTTTGAGCTGGATTTGAACCATGTTTTTCTGAAAGACTGATTTAGATTGGTTAATTTTGATGCAAGGCAAGTCGTAGTTAGTCATCTATAATCATCGTCCTTGAAGACTGGCTTGCAAAGCCAACCGCCACGGAGAACGCTGCCATGACAACCACCACGAAAACCCGGTCGGTCACCGCTCATGTCCCGGTGGACCTGGCTGAAAAAGTCGACCTGATGGCCGAGCGCCTTGAGCGCTCCAGGAACTGGATCGTCAAACAAGCGTTATCTGCCTGGGTCGAACAGGAAGAGGAACGCAGCCGCCTGACTCATGAGGCATTGGCCGATGTTGACGCTGGCCGTGTGGTTGACCATCAGGCTGTGCAGGCTTGGGCCGACAGCCTCAGCACTGACGCCCCGTTACCGGTACCGCGCTGATGGAGTTGAAGTGGACCAGCAAGGCGCTTTCCGACATCGCTCGACTTTACGAATTTCTGGCGCTAGTGAATCAACCCGCCGCCGCGCGAACAGTGCAACAGCTCACGGCGGCGTCTACCGCTCTGCTGACCAACCCGCGCATGGGTGAACGCCTGGAAGAGTTCGATCCTCGGAACGTGCGCAGAATCCAGGTTGGCCCCTACGAAATGCGCTATGAAATAATCGGCTCCACTCTTTACCTGCTACGCCTGTGGCACACACGCGAAGATCGATGACCTGGGCTCGATCAGCCGCCAGCGCCCTCGACAGCGCAAAGTGCAAGGCGTTTTCAGCGGGCCTCATGCAGCCTGCACGATGGCGAAAATTCTCGATAAGTTAAGTCATTGAATCTAAAAGATTTTACCAAGCGGCTCGGCTGGCACGGTGGATGCACCTGTCCTTGTTACGTGGCGTCGGCGCTCGAAGCCGGCCCGCATCCGTGAATGACCGAGGAGCAACACATGAACGCCATCGACCTGTTGAAAGCCGACCATGAACGCGTGAAGGGCATCCTGTCCCAGTTGAGCGAATCAACCGACCGCGCCATCAAGAAACGCACCGAACTGTTGGCCAAGCTGGAAATGGAAGTGTCCATCCATACCCGCCTGGAAGAAGAAATCCTTTATCCGGCCTTCAAGCAGGAAGGTGGCAAGGATGAAGCCGAAATGTACTACGAAGCCAAGGAAGAGCACCGTACCGTCGATTCCCTGGTGCTGCCCGACCTGAAAAACACCGACCCTTCCCAGCCTGAGTTCGCCGGTCGCGTGAAAGTGGTCAAGGAGCTGCTGGAACATCACATCGAGGAAGAAGAGGAAGAAATGTTCCCTAAAGCCGAAGAGATCCTCGGCAAGGCCAAGCTCGAAGAACTGGGCAACCAGATGGAAGCCGTGAAGGCCCAGTACAAAAAAGAGTTCACCGCCAACCTGGCTGCCTGATCAAGGCGCCTTGAAATTCAGCCGTCCCAAGGACGGCTGAATGCGTTTTGCGCCACCTACTGCATGTGTTCACGCAAGAACTCCACCAACGCCTGCACCGGTCGCGAGCTTTGTCGATGTTGCGGATAGACCGCCGACAGCGTCAGGGGCTCGGTCTCGAATCCCTCCAACACCTTGATCAACCGCCCATCCTTCAGCGCCTCACCAAGGATGAAGGTCGGCAGGTAAGTAATCCCCATGCCGGCAATCGCCGCATCCCTGAGCAAATCGCCGTTATTGGCACGCATGCGTCCCACCACTTCCAGCGCCAACGGCTTGCCCTTTCCGGCGAATCGCCACTGCACCTGACGGCTATGGCCGTACGGCAAACAGTCGTGGCTGCGCAGGTCTTCAGGTCGCGTCGGCGTGCCTCGCTGCGCCAGGTACGCGGCGCTGGCGCAATACACTCGCTCGATACTCGCGATGCGCCGGGCGATCAGGGTCGAATCTTCCAGCACGCCGATCCTCAGTGCGAGGTCGTACCCCTCCCCCAGCAGGTCCACCGAACGATCACTCAGGTCGACCTCCACGGTGACATCCGGGTAGCGCTGCAAGAACAACGGCAGCAGGCTGCCCAGGTGCGCCACGGCGAAGGACAACGGTGCGCTGAGGCGGATGGTTCCGCGCGGCTCGCTGGTCTGGCCACTGATGCCCTGCTCCACCTGCTCGACTTCGCTGAGCAGGCGCAACGCCGCCTCGTGATAGCGCTGGCCCAACGGAGTGACGTCCAGCCGGCGCGTCGAGCGATTGAGCAACCGAACCCCCAGCCGCTGCTCCAGCTCCATCAACTTGCGACTGACGAACTGCTTGGACAACCCGAGCTTGTCCGCCGCGGCGGTGAAACTGCCCGACTCCATGACCTGGGCAAAGATGCGCATTTCTTCGAAGGGGTTCATTGTCATTCCGTGGGTGGACAGTCATCGGATTCCAGCGGGCATTGTGGTCTTGGCAGGTCAGATTGACCAGCTGTTGAATGTGCCGG
>NZ_JBHFJB010000061.1:15407-16206 GCF_057334555.1 Pseudomonas sp. AGC41 | reverse complement strand
GGCGTTCACAAATCACCTGTGGGAGCGAGCTTGCTCGCGATGAGGCCAGTACAGCTGCCCACCATCAAAGGCCCGACACAAAAACGCCCGCACAAGGCGGGCGTCGTCCAGCAAGGCGCGCTTACTTGGCGGCCAGCGCCGAGTAGCTGTTCATCAGGTTGCGGTAGTTGGGAATGCGCTGGGACAACAGGTTGCCCAGGCCTTCGATATCGTTGCGCCAGTCGCGGTGCAGCTCACAGGCCACCGAGAACCAGTTCATCATCTGCGCGCCGGCGGCGGTCATGCGCACCCAGGCGGCTTGTTGCACGGTTTCGTTGAACGTACCCGAGGCGTCGGTCACGACAAACACATCGAAACCTTCAGCCAGGGCCGACAGGGTCGGGAACGCCACGCAGACATCGGTCACTACGCCGGCGATGATCAATTGCTTGCGGCCGGTGGCCTTGATTGCCTTGACGAAGTCTTCGTTGTCCCAGGCATTGATCTGGCCAGGGCGCGGGATGTACGGCGCGTCCGGGAACATTTCCTTGAGCTCCGGCACGATCGGGCCGTTGGGGCCTTGTTCGAAACTGGTGGTCAGGATGGTCGGCAGGCCAAAAAACTTGGCCAGGTCAGCCAGGGCCAGCACGTTGTTCTTGAACTCGTTGGGCGAGAAATCCTGGACCAGGGAAATCAGGCCAGTCTGGTGATCGACCAGCAGGACGACCGCGTCGTCTTTGTTCAGGCGGTTGTAGGCGGGAACGTTGCTCATGGGATGACTCCTTTGGATGGATGTATTGAAAACCAATGTGGGAGCGAG
>NZ_JBHFJB010000061.1:4435-15275 GCF_057334555.1 Pseudomonas sp. AGC41 | reverse complement strand
CGCTCCCACAGGGAAATATGCTTGTTAGTTAAAAGGCAAAGCACGAACAGCCAAACGCGCCCCAGAAACCCTGGAAGTCGCTGACCGGCACGTTCGACAGACGCGCCCGTTCATGGCTGTGGGAATGCACCTTGCACGGCCCGCTGCACTGGTGGACTTGCGTTTGCAATGGCGAAGCCGGGCGCCAGTGGCCGGGAACCTTGACCACCGGCGACCAGTCCGGCAGTACCGGGACGCTGGCCGGGCCGAGTTTTTCGAAGTCGCCGGCGGCGTAGACGACCTTGCCGTCCACCACGGTCAGCACCGATTCGATCCACTTGATGGCTTCTTCCTCGACGCTGAAAAAATCCGCGCTCAGGGCTGCCAGGTCCGCCAGTTGGCCAACCTTGATCTGGCCCTTCTTGCCCTGCTCCGAGGAGAACCAGGCGCTGCCATGGGTGAACAGCTCCAACGCGGTCAGCCGCGGCAGGCCTTCTTCGTGCAGCGAGAGGCCGCCGACAGTGCGGCCGCTGACCATCCAGTACAGCGAAGTCCACGGGTTGTAGCTCGACACGCGGGTGGCGTCGGTGCCGGCGCCCACCGGTACGCCTTCGGCCAGCATGCGCTTGATCGGCGGCGTGGCTTCGGCGGCCTTGGCGCCGTAGCGGTCGACGAAATATTCACCCTGGAAGGCCATGCGGTCCTGGATCGCGATGCCACCGCCCAGCGCGCGGACCCGCTCGATGTTTTTCGGCGTGATGGTCTCGGCGTGGTCGAAGAACCACGGCAGGCCGTTGAACGGAATGTCGCGGTTGACCTTCTCGAACACGTCGAGCATGCGGCTGATGGATTCGTCATAGGTGGCATGCAGGCGGAACGGCCAGCGCTGCTCGACCAGGTGACGCACCACCGGCTCCAGGTCCTGCTCCATGCCCGGCGGCAGGTCCGGACGCGGTTCGAGGAAGTCTTCGAAATCCGCCGCCGAGAACACCAGCATTTCACCGGCGCCGTTGTGCCGCAGGAAATCATCACCCTGGTGCAGCTTGACGCTGCTGGTCCAGTTCTTGAAGTCGGTGAGTTCTTCCTTGGGCTTCTGGGTGAACAGGTTGTAGGCGATGCGCACCGTCAACTGCTGCTCGCGAGCCAACTGCTCGATGACTTCGTAGTCGTCCGGGTAGTTCTGATAGCCGCCGCCGGCGTCGATCGCGCTGGTCAGGCCCAGGCGATTGAGCTCGCGCATGAACTGGCGGGTGGAGTTGACCTGGTATTCCAGCGGCAGCTTCGGCCCTTTCGCCAGCGTCGAGTAGAGGATCATCGCGTTTGGCCGCGCCACCAGCATGCCGGTGGGCTCGCCCCTGCTGTCACGCACGATCTCGCCGCCCGGCGGGTTCGGGGTGTCGCGGGTGTAGCCGGCCACCCGCAGCGCGGCGCGGTTGAGCAAGGCGCGGTCGTACAGGTGCAGCACGAACACCGGGGTGTCGGGCGCGGCCTGGTTCAGTTCTTCCAGGGTCGGCAGGCGTTTTTCGGCGAACTGGAATTCGTTCCAGCCCCCCACTACCCGTACCCATTGCGGGGTCGGGGTGCGGTCGGCCTGGTCCTTGAGCATGCGCAAGGCGTCGGCCAAAGACGGCACGCCTTCCCAGCGCAGCTCCAGGTTGTAGTTCAGGCCACCGCGGATCAGGTGCAGGTGCGAGTCGTTGAGGCCGGGAATGACGGTACGGCCCTTGAGGTCGATGACCTGGGTGCCGCTGCCGCGCAAGGCCATGGCCTCGGCATCGGTGCCCACGGCGACGAAACGGCCCTGGCTGATGGCAACCGCGCTGGCGCGAGGTTTTTCACGGTCGACGGTATGGAACTGGCCATTGAACAGAATCAGATCGGCGTTCATTGGATGTCCTTCTGAATGGGAAGATGAAAAAGACAGGCGTGGCCAGAAAGCCGCCGCCGCGCTGAGCAGGGATCCGGCGGCCAGCAGCTGGCGGCGCAGCGGATCGGTCGGGTCGTCTTTATTGGCCATCGCCGGGCTCCAGGTGTTGGTGGGCCTTGGACGCTTCCAACCATGGCGCGAACAGACGCGTCGCCAGCGGCATGCACACGTACACCACCGAGAGCACGATGGTCACGGTGATCAGGAACGTGGCGACCACGTAGTTGGACAAAAACGCGTTGAGTTGCAGCAGCGGGCCCCAGAGCAGCGGCACCAGCAAGGTGTGCGGCAGGATGACCAGCAAGGTCACCACCGATTGCTTCCAGCGCGGTGGCGGCGTGGCGGCATCGGCCAGCGGGGCGAACCAGAACTCCTTGTGCGGGGCGACTTCTGTCTGGTCGCCGTCCGCCAGCAACGGCGCAGCCTCTTCCACCAGTTCGCGGCGCTCGGGCGAGTCCAGCCAGCGCTGCATAGCCTCGGTGGAGCAGAACCGCAGCACGCAGGTGAACAGCGACAACCCGCCCTGCTTGCCCCGGACTACGTCCACGCCCAGGTGACCCGGCCATTGGCCGGCGACGCTGACGATGCGCCGCAACCAGGCTTCATAGGCGCCGTCCTGCCCGGCCTTGACCCGGTGCTTGACTACCAGGGTGACGATTTCATCGAAGCCGGGGATCGCCGGGATCGCGGTTGATTCAAGGGTTTGGGATTCAGGCATGACGCAGCACTCCAGCAAAACGCGCGTTGATCGCCAAGCCTCCGGGGCCGGCAATGAACACGCTGGTAAATATGATCAGCAGCAACCAGCCGAACTGGCCTTCTTCCAGGCTCCATTGCGGGTGCACCACGAGCAGCGCAACGGCGAGCAGGAAGAGGATGGGCAGGCACGCCAGGCGCACCAGCACGCCGGCCATGATCAGCAACGGGCAAAGCACCTCGGCGAAAATCGCCAGGATCAATGTGGGCGCCGCGCCGAGGTGGAGCGGGTCTTCGATGCGGGTCAGCTCAGCGCTGTAGTTCAGCAGCTTCGGCAAGCCATGGACCCACAGCAAAAACAGCGCGCCGCTCAGGCGCAGGAACAGCAGGCCGAGGTCCTGCATGCGGCGTTCATCAGTGGCGTTCATCGGTGAGCTCCGGCCGGGTCCGTCGAGGCGGCTGCCGGCAACGGTTGGGACATGTGGGTGGCGATGCGCGAGCGCAGCCAGCGCTCGGCGGGGTCGTTGTCGTGCACGCCGCTCCAGACCATCGACAACTCGGCGGCATTGATCTCGAACGGCGGATCTTCGGCGCGCAAGGCGCAGCCCTCCACCAGCGCGCAGGCGGCGTAGTCCGGCACTGTGGCGATCAGCTCGGTGCCGGCCAGCAAGGCGCGCAGGCCGCTGAATTGCGGCACCGCCAAGACCACTTTGCGGGCCCGGCCGATGCGCGCCAGGTCGAGGTCGATGTTGCCGCTCAGGTCGCCCGAGAACGACACCATGGCGTGGGGTCGCGAGCAGTAGTCGTCCAGGGTCAACGGCCCCGGGCGCTTGTCGCCACGCAGGACCTTGCAGGGAATGTCCCGCAGTTTCTTGCGCTTGGCATTGGCCGGCAGGTCGGTGGTGTAACTGACGCCGACGCTGATTTCGCCGCTGGCGAGCAACGACGACATCAGCAGGAAATTGGCCCGGCGCACCACCACGATGATGCCCGGCGCTTCTTCGCGCAATTGACTGAGCAGCGGTGGAAACAGGCCGAATTCGGCATCGTCGGACAGACCGATGCGGAACACGTCGCAACTGGTGGACGGATCGAACGCCTTGGCCCGGCTGACCGCGCCGGAAATGGTGTCCATGGCCGGCTGCAATTCCTGCAGGATCGCCAACGCCCGAGGCGTCGGTTCCATGCCTCGGCCGTGACGGATCAGCAGCGGATCATCGAACAGATCCCGCAGCCGCCCGAGCGCCGCGCTCACCGCCGGCTGGCCCATGAAGAGCTTTTCGGCGACACGGGTCAGGTTCTTCTCGAACATCAGCGCCTCGAAGATCACCAGCAGGTTCATGTCGAGGCGGCGTAGATCGTTGCGGTTCATGGGTGTTGTTCCTGTTCAATACCGATCCTGTGGGAGCGAGCCTGCTCCGGGCGGCGTTCCGACGAAAGCGGTGGGTCAGCTTGCATCAATGTTGAATGTGATGACGCCATCGCGAGCAGGCTCGCCCCCACAGGTCTTTATCGTGCTTGCGTCAACCCTGGATGAACGCCAACAGGTCCGCGTTCAAGCGGTCCTTGTGGGTGTCGGTCAGGCCGTGGGGGGCGCCCGGGTAGACCAGCAACTGTGAGTTCTTGAGCAGCTTGACGGCCGCGATGCCGGCGGTTTCGATCGGCACTACCTGGTCGTCATCGCCATGCACCACCAAGGTCGGCACATCGATGTTGCGCAGGTCTTCGGAAAGATCGGTCTCCGAGAAGGCCTTGATGCAGTCATAGGCGTTCTTGTGGCCGGCGAGCATGCCCTGCATCCAGAACCAGTCGATCATGCCCTGGGACACCTTGGCACCCGGACGGTTGGCGCCGAAAAACGCGCTGGCCACATCCTTGTATAGCTGAGAACGGTCGGCCAGGGAGGCCTGGCGGAAACCGTCGAATACCTCGATGGGCAGGCCGCCGGGGTTGGCCGCAGTCCTGAGCATCAGCGGCGTGACCGCCGAGATCAGGCCGAGCTTGGCGACGCGGGCGGCGCCATGCCGACCGATGTAGCGCGCCACTTCGCCACCGCCGGTGGAGAAACCGAGCAACACCGCGTCCTTGAGGTCCAGGCGCTCGATCAGCTCGGCCAAGTCATCGGCGTAGGTGTCCATGTCATTGCCGTCCCAGGGCTGGCTGGAACGCCCGTGACCACGACGGTCGTGAGCAATCACCCGATAGCCGTTGGACGCCAGGAACATCATCTGCGCTTCCCAACTGTCCGAATTCAACGGCCAGCCGTGGCTGAAGACCACCGGTTGGCCAGTGCCCCAATCCTTGTAGTAGATCTCGGTGCCGTCGCGGGTGATGAAGGTGCTCATGACGTGATTCCTTGAGGTCGGTGGATCGCTTTATGGTCCGGCCAAGGGGGGCATGTGCGTGAGTTAAACGTTGTTAATTTTTTCGCGACTGAGGTGTTAACAAGCCACTGGAGAGCACTTTTGTGGCGAGGGAGCTTGCTCCCGCTGGGTCGGTCCGACGTCTCGGGCGCAGCAGCCCCGGAATTGTCACTTCGGTGTGCCAGATTGGTTGGGGTGATGCTTTGGGACCGCTTCGCGGCCCAGCAGGAGCAAGCTCCCTCGCCACGGGGCCTGGTTGGAACAAAACGTCCCACCGTTGCGCTTGGCGCAAAACCTGAGGAATATGCTCGGGTACAGCGCAAACAGAACACTGAGCAGACCATGAGCCAATACCTCGCCCTGCCCGTCGAACAGACGGTGCATTTCGGCCCTTACCGGGTCCATCCGCGCCAGCGCCTGGTGCTCGAGGGTGGACAACCGTTGCGCCTGGGACGGCGAGCGGTGGAGATCCTGCTGGTGCTGCTCGAACACGCCGGCCAAGTGGTGAGCAAGCAGCAACTGATCGCCCGGGTCTGGCCGAAGAGCGTGGTGGAGGACACCAACCTGCGGGTTCACGTGGCGGCGTTGCGCAAGGCCCTGGGCGACGGCCAGGCCGGTCAGCGTTATATCGTCACGGTGGCGCAGCGCGGCTACAGTTTTGTCGCGCCGGTGACGTTCGAAGCGCCCGAGCAGTTGGCGCGCATCCCCCACCCCTCGCTGGCGCGCAACCTGCCGCCGCGCCGCACCCGCATGATCGGCCGCCAGGGCCTGGTGGAGAGCCTGGTGGCGCAGCTTCCGCGCAAACGCTTCATCAGCCTGGTCGGCAGCGGCGGCATCGGCAAGACCACCGTCGCCTTGCGGGTGGCCGAACGGCTGCTTGGCCAGTACCGCGACGGCACCTGTCTGCTGGACCTGGCCTCGCTCAACGACGCGGCCATGATCGCCCCCAACCTCTGCGCGCTGCTGGAGCTGACGCTGCATGACGGCGAGCCGCTCGACGCGATCGTCCGGCAACTCAAGGACCGCCATCTGCTGCTGGTCATTGACACCTGTGAACACCTGATCGATGCCGTTGCACTGCTCTGCGAAACCCTGCTGCGCGGCGCGCCACACCTGCATATCCTGGCCACCAGCCGCGAAGGCCTGCGCGCCGAAGGCGAACACGTGCAGCGCCTCGATTCGCTGGCGTTTCCGCCAAGGGGCATGGCCATCGAAGGTTATCCGGCCCTGGAGTTCCCGGCGCTGCAACTGTTCGCCGAACGGGCGATGGCCAGCCAGGACGATTTTGAGCTGACGGACCACGAGGTTCCGCTGATCGTCGATATCTGCCAGCGTCTCGACGGCATTCCCCTGGCGATCGAACTGGCCGCCGCCCAGGTCGGGCGCTTTGGGCTGGAGGCGCTATGCCGGCAACTGCAAGACAGCGTCGCCCTGCTCGACCATGACAGCCACGCCAGCGCACCGCGCCAGCAGACCCTGCGCGCCACGGTGGACTGGAGCTTCGCGCTGCTCACGCCGTGCGAACAAACCTGCCTGCGGCGCCTGGCGGTGTTCATGGGCAGTTTCAACCTGGCGTCGGCAGCGGCAGTCATCGTCGGCCAGCATGTCGCGCCGGAACAGGTGCTGGTCTCGATCAGCCAGTTGGTGGCGAAATCGTTGCTCAATGTCGAGATCGGCGACGATGAGGTGCGTTATCGGCTGCTGGACACCACGCGCAGCTACGCCCTGGAAAAACTGCTGGACGCCGGGGAACTGGCCGCCACCCAAGAGCGCCACGCCGAACGCTGCCTGACGCTCATGGAGCAGGCTGAAAAGGATTGGGAAAACACTTCCACGCGCGTGTGGATCGCACGGTACGCGGCCTACCGGGACGACATCCGCGCAGCGCTCGACCGCGGGCTCGGTCCGCAGGGTTCCCACGCCGTGGCGATCCGCCTGGCCGCGCGAACGCTGCCGCTCTGGCAAGAGCTGTCGCTGCTCAAGGAACACGGGCTGTATGTCAGCAAGGCGCGGGCGCTGCTTCGGGCCAGCCCCTCGCCGTGCCCGAAATTGACCCTCGCCCTGGAACTCGCCCACGGCAGTTTCAACTACCACACCGAGGGCGGTACGCCGGCCACCGTCGAGGCGTTCGTCACGGCCCGCTGCCTGGCCCGACAGTGCCAGGACCGGGCAGGCGAATTGCGCGCATTGTCGGGCCACATGACGGTCAATCTCAGCGCCGGCCGCTATCGCCAGGCGCTGGAGCAAAGCCTGGATTTCGATCGCCTGGGCCTGCCGGGCGACCCGGTCCTGTCCTTGAGTACCCAGCGCCTGCGGGTGCTGGCGCTGCATTTCACCGGCGATCAGGACGGCGCGCGACGCGACGCCGAGCAGGTCATCCAGCGCCTGGCCCAGAATGGTCACCTGAGCCGCTTCAGCCACGGTTTCGGCGTGCAATACGAGCAGAGCGTGGCCGCGCTGACGATCCTGTCGCGCATCCTCTGGCTGCAAGGCTTCGCCGAAAAAGCCCGGCGCACGGCCAACCTGGCGCTGCAGATTGCCCTGCAGATCAATCATGGCCTCTCGATCTGCTACACCCTGGTGATCGCAGGTTGCGTGATCGCCCATTACACCGGCGATCAGCCGACCGCCCGGGAACGGCTGGACATGTTGAAACAGCAGGCCAAACGCCATTCGGTCATGCTGTTCCATGATTGGGCTGGCCATTACGAACGCGCCCTCGACGGTGCCAGTCCGCAGTCGCACTTGAGCGCTTGCGGCCTGATCCAGGATACCGTCGTCACTCTGCGCGGCGATGCCGTCAGTCCGCAGCAGATCGAGCGCGCCCATAGCGGCGCCGCAGGCTGGTGCTCGGCGGAAATCCTGCGCGTCGCTGCCGAAGCGTTGCTGGCCGAGGGAAAAGCGGACGCAGAAAGCCGCGCCGAAGAGTACTTGCACGCCGCGCTGGCGGTAGCCCGGAGCCAAGGCGCGCTGGCCTGGCAATTACGCAGTGCCATGTCCCTGGCCCGGCTGTGGCAACGGCGCGGCCAGGATACGGCAGCGCAAGATGTGCTCGCTTCGGTCTATCGGCGCTTCAGCGAAGGATTCGACACACCCGACCTAAAGGAAGCCGGCGCGCTGCTCCAGACGCTGACTCGCCAGCTCGGGTCTTGAACGCCGCGCCAGCCAGGCCTCCTGCAACACGTAGCGCCGATGGAGCGACTGCCACTGACCAGCGCGGCGCAACTTTTCCAGGGCATAGGCACGCGTGGTATTGAGCAGGTGATAGCGATTGCCTTCGGCACCTTGTTCGACCATCACCAGCGACTGCTTGACCAGCCGTGACAGCAGCCAGGGCAATCGACCCACCCCGACGTCAGTGCAACTGACCACAGCCAGCGCAGCCTTCAACGTGAACGGCTCCTCGAACACCGCCAGCCGCTGGAACACCGTCCGTTCGTCGTCGCCCAAGCGCTCGAAACTCCAATCCAGCGCCGCGTCGAGGCTGCGATGACGTGCCACGGCTGTACGGCGGCCGTGGCTCAACAGCGACAGACCGTAGTCCAACTGTTCCAGGACCCCCGCCACGCCCAGCACATCAACCTGGGCCGCCGCCAACTCCAGGGCCAACGGCAACCCGTCCAGGCGCTGGCAGATCTGTGCCAGGAGCGCCAGGTCGCGTTCACCCGGCTTGAAGCCCTGCTGTCGAGCACCGACCCGATCAACCAGCAAGCGCACCGCCGGGCTCGCCCGTATCAGGTGACCGGGCTCGCTGGCCGTCGCCACCGCCAGACCGGCCAATTGCACCACCTGTTCATCTGCAAGCCCCAAGGCTTCGCGGCTGCTCAGCAACAGCGATACGCCAGGGGCCGCTGAGCGCAGCGTCAAGGCCAGCTCCCGGCAGGCGTCGAGCTGGTGTTCGGCGCCGTCGAGCACCAGCAACGTCCGGCACGATTGCAGGCACTGTTCCAGCGAGCCGCCCGTCAGGCCAAGGGTTTGCATGATCCGCGGGCAGACCTCGGCCGGGTCGCTGATCGCCGCCAGGTCAATAAACCAGGCGCCGTCGGCAAAGTGCTCAAGCAACAGTTCCGCCGCCCGCGACACCACCGTGGTCTTGCCGATACCGCCCGGGCCGACGACGGTGGTCAGGGCCTGGCGAGGAATCTCGACCAACAGCCGTCCCAGCAGCTTGTCGCGACCGATCACCGGGCTCAGGCGCACAGGCAGATTGTGCCGCTCGGAGCGCCTGGCGCCGGACGATTCGGCACTCGGCTGCGGGGTCAGGGGCACGGCGAAGCAGTAGCCCTGGCGCGGATGATTGAGGATGTAGCGGTTGCCATCCTGTCCAGCACCGAACGCCCGCCGTAAGGCGGCGATGTGCACCCGCAGGTTGATGTCTTCCACCACGCTGTCGGGCCAGACCTGGGCGATCAGGGTTTGCTTGCTGACGAAGGTGCCCGCATGGGTAACCAGCAAGTGCAGGATGTCCAGGGCGCGACCACCCAAGGCCAGGGGCTCGCCATCACGGGTGACCAGCCGCTGCTGGCGGTGAAAGACAAACGGACCGAAGCGCACCGTTGTGTCGGTGCTCACCGCTGTTGCGGCGCAAGGTTTGGTGAAGCTGTTCATGAGCGATCCAGCGACAGAAAACCGGTCCGGGCGTGGCGCTGCGGATCGCCGCACACACCTGCCCTGGCTCCTGCGCATCCTTTGCAGAGGGTTCGCCGTTATCTTGGCAGCCACAGGGCAGAGAACAATGCTGGCACAGGACGCATCACGGACATCACGGTGCCCTGGACGGACACCGAAGGCTCAACTGAACTGCTGCCGATACTGGACCGGTGTCAGACCGAGTTTTTCGCTGAACAACTGGCGCATGTGCCGGACGCTGCCAAAGCCACTGCGAAACGCCACGGTCTTGAGGGGCAAGTCGGTGGACTCCAGCAACTGCCGCGCCCGATCGATGCGCGCACCTTGCAGGAACTCCATCGGTGTCATTTTGACTTCGCGCAGGAAAACCCGGGCGAAATGCCTTGAGCTCATGGCGGCCAGATCGGCCATGCGCTCGATGGAAAACGGCTCTTCCAGGTGTTCCATCACATAATGCTGCACCCGGGTAACCGCCGATTCCTGTGCCGCCACCGCCGCTACCAGCGGGCTGAACTGCGCTTGCCCGCCCTGGCGCTGCATGACCACCAGCAAGACCTTGGCCACATCCAGCGCGACTTTGCGGCCATGGTCCTGGGCGACAATGGACAGGGCCATGTCGATACCGGCCGTGACCCCGCCGGAGGTGATCAACCGTCGGTCATGCAAGATGATCTTGTCGGTCTCGACCAAAGCCTTGGGGAACCGTTGGATCAGGCGTTCGGTGTAATGCCAATGGGTGGTGACCCGATAGCCGTCGAGCAGGCCCGCCTCCCCCAGGATGAAGGCTCCCGTGCAGATCGACCCGTAGCGCGTGGCCCGCTGCGCAGACGCCCGCAACCAGGTGTGCAAGCCCGGATGCTGATCGTTATAGGCACCCGGCCCGCCCGGCACCAACAACACATCGTAGGCGGCCCAAGCCTGGTCGATATGGATGTCGGCCTGGACAGTCACCCCGTTGGAGGCTCGCAACGCCCCGCGCTCGGTGCCCAGGGTCAGCAACTGATAGTGCTGGTCCGGCGCGAGAAAACGATTGGCGATGGAAAACACTTCGAGCGGCCCGGCCATGTCGAGCAGCAGGAAATCGGGGAACAGCACCATTGCAACGGTTTTCATGGGGAGGACGCCAAAACTAAGGAACGCATTGGAAGGCTCATGCGCGGACGGCAGACATATTTAACCAATCTGGTGTGGGAGCGAGCCTGCTCGCGAAGGCAGTTTGCCAGATGCCATCGATACAACCTGTACC
>NZ_JBHFJB010000061.1:3470-4415 GCF_057334555.1 Pseudomonas sp. AGC41 | reverse complement strand
CCCCCCCCCACAGGGTTCATGGCTTGATCGGTGGGCATTATGACGAAGCGCAGCGCTCCCGGCGAGATTGTCCACTCAGAACGGACAGTATTTCCACATTCAGCCGCTTATTGAATACACCGATAACCATTAACCTTCTTCTGTACCCGGCGAACGGCCAAGGCCACCGCCCACTGAACCAGGAGAATCATCATGCTGACCCTTCGCAAAGCTTCTGATCGCGGCATCGCTCGTCACGGCTGGCTGACGTCGTTCCACACCTTTTCCTTTGCCAACTACCGCGACCTCAACCAACAGGGTTTTTCCGACCTGCTGGTGATCAACGACGATCGGGTCGCCGCCGCCAAGGGTTTCGGCCAGCACCCACACCGGGACATGGAGATTTTCTCCTACGTGCTCGAAGGCGCGCTGGAGCACAAGGACACCCTGGGCACGGGCTCGGTGATTCGTCCGGGTGATGTGCAGTTGATGAGCGCCGGCAGCGGCGTAGCCCACAGCGAGTTCAATCACAGTGCGGACGAGCCGGTGCATTTTCTGCAGATCTGGATCGTGCCCAATGTCGTGGGCGCCACGCCGCGCTACCAGCAGGAGCACTTCAGCCCCGAACAGAAACGCGGTCGCCTGCAACTGATCATCTCCCCGGATGGCGCCGAGGGGTCGTTGCACGTGCGCCAGGACGCACGGGTGTATGCCGGGCTGTTCGATGGCGAAGAACGCGCCACGCTGACCTTGGCCGCTGATCGTTATGCCTATGTGCATGTGGCCCGGGGCCGCGTCGAGCTCAACGGCGTGGCGTTGCAGGAAGGCGACGGTGTGCGGGTTCGCAACGAAGAGGTACTGACGCTGGGCAACGGCCAGGATGCCGAGGTGCTGGTGTTTGACCTGCGGCCGCAGGAACTGCCGCAAATGCCATGAGGCCGGTGCCTCACGCACGTTGTGGGGGGG
>NZ_JBHFJB010000061.1:0-3450 GCF_057334555.1 Pseudomonas sp. AGC41 | reverse complement strand
TCGCTCCCACATTTACTTAATTGTTCTCTTGGGCAAACGCCGCCACAATCTCATCGATCACCGCCCGCACCCGCGCTGTGATCGCAAGGTACGGAAATGGGCGCGGCTAACCTTACTTACGCCCAAACGTCGAACGATAGCTACCCGGCGGCACCCCGAAAAAATCGCGAAAACGTCGCTGGAAATGCGGGGAGCTGACGAAACCGGTGGCCACGGCGATTTCGGTCACCGAGCGGTTGGTCTGCTGGATGAGCTGGCGTGCCCGTGTCAGGCGCAGTTCCAGGTAATAACGCGTCGGGGTCGCACCGAGGAACCGGCAGAACCGCCGTTCCAGCTGGCGTTTGGAGACCTTGACGCAGGCCGCCAGCTCATCGATCGTCAAAGGCTCTTCAACGTTCTGCCACATCAGTTCCAACGCCAGCTTGAGGCTTTCCGGCAGCGTCGGATCGGTCTCGACGAAGATCGGCGGCAGGTCCGTGGCGTCATCCCCGGACTCATCGCAGCGAAGGATCTCTTCGATTGCCCCCACCAGCGCCTCGCCGCCGGTGCGGCGGATCAGCTGGAGCATCATGCGCAGCGAGCTGTTGGCGCCCGCGCAACTGACTCGCTCGCGGTCTACGACATAGGCGCGGCTGGTGACTTTCACATGGGGAAACATCTCGGTCATCGTCGCCCGACTTTCCGGATGGACCGCGCATTCAAAACCGTCCAGCAGGTTCGCCTCTGCCACAAAAAACACGCCGTTCCACAACCCACCCACTATCGCCCCGGACGTTGCGTTGGCGCGCAGCTTGCGCCGCAATAACGGCGTGCCTTGCAACTTCACACGAAAGCCTCCGGCGACAATCAGCACGTCGAGGTTATCGGGCAATTGCGCCAGCTCGATATCGGTGGAAATGACGATGCCCAGGTCACTCGTCACCTGCCCGCCCGAAGCGCCCGCCGTCAGCACTTGATAAAGCGGCATGTCGCTCATCAGGTTGGCGGTGACCAGCGCGTCCACCGCGCCGGTAAAGGACATCATGGAAAAGTTGTCCATCAGGACGAACGCGACGCGCACCGGCGCTTGTCCCACAGGCGCAGCCCCTTGGGGGCGATAGGCCATGTTCTTGTTCTTGAGTACGCTTTCGAATGCGCTGGGCATGGGGCCTCGTGAGACTGGAAGGCGATCTTGACCGGACCCGGGCGGATTGCCCGAGCCAAGCCATCTTCCCGATTAACCGCAAAGGCAACCATCGCCTGCGCGACATCACTGTCAGCGTTAACGACCTCCGACCAGTGGCGACCTCAAGGGAATACGACATTGGTCGATAGCCTGAGAGTAGGCATGGGCGCTTTTCCCCCAAGAGTTCGCAACGCGCACCGCTGCTGTTTCTGCCGTTCCAACACCGATAAATACCTGCGGGAGAAGTCATGAATATCAAACAGAAGCTGACATGGGCGTTCGCGACCATTGCCTGCCTCCCGGTCATCCTGGTGGCGGTGCTCGTTGTATTGAACCTGCGCGATGCGGCACAAGCCAACTTCCTGGACAGCAGCGGCCGCGAGATCCGCCAGATCGACAACGGCATGAAGCAGTTCTTCGACGGCATCATGCAGAACGTCGAATTTTTCGCCAAGGACCCGCGGATCGTCGCGACCAAGGACTTGAAGAACTACTCGGGCGCTGACGCCGCGCAAATCCCATTGACCGAGAGCAACAAACAGCTGCTGGCGATTTTCGACCAGTTCGCCAAGAGCCATCCGACCACCGCCTACCTGTCCCTGGGCCTGGCGGACGGCGGCTACGCCAGTTGGCCGGATGATCCGAAGATCTCCAACTATGATCCGCGCGTACGCCCCTGGTACAAGGCGGCTGTTGCCGCGCCTGGCACGACAGTGAAGACCGATGCCTATTACTGGGCACCGGACGACGTTTCGCTGATCGGCATCGTGCACACCGTCGCCGATGCCAGCGGCAAGCTGGTCGGCGTGGTCGGCCTCGACGTATCGCTCAAGCAGCTGACCGAACTGGTCAAGAACATCAAGCTGGGCGACAGCGGCTACCTGATGCTGGTGGAAGCCAGCGGCAACGTGCTGGTCGACCCCGCCGAGGCCAAGCACAACTTCAAGCCGCTGGCCGACCTCGGCCCCAACTACGCCGCGCTGGCCAAGAGCAGCGATGGCGCCACCCAGATCGAGATCGATGGCGTGCCCTACATGGCCAACATCGTCACGTCGAAAAGCCTGGGCTGGCGCTTCATCGGCCTGATCAAGCGCGACGAAGTGATGGCCGAGGCGTCGAGCCTGACCTGGTTGATCGCCGCCATCGCCGCCGCGCTGGCCGTGGTCTTCGCCATCGTCGGCGCCAGCTTCGCCAGCGTGATCGTGCGGCCGATTCGTGGTGTTGCCAATGGCCTGCAGGAAATCGCCGAAGGTGAAGGCGACCTCACCCGCAAACTGTCGGTGCAAGGCAAGGACGAAACGGCCACACTGGCGGGTTGGTTCAACCAGTTCCTGGCCATGATCGCGCAACTGATGCAGCGTATCGGCAGCGCTTCTTCCGACCTGCAAACTGCCGCGGCCGATACCAGCAACGTGGCCCAGAACATGAACGATGCCGCCGGTCGCCAGCGCCAGGCCGTGGAGCTGGTGAGCACCGCGTTCAACGAAATGGTCGCCACCGCCAACGAAGTCGCCCGCTCCTGCAGCCAGGCCGCCGTCAGCGCGGACACCGGCTATCGCGATGTACACGACGGCCAACACCACATCGGTGAAGCCACGGGCAGTGTGCTGAAGCTGAGTGAGGAATTGCAGCAGTCGACCCAGACCATGCAGGCGCTGGAGCAGGACAGCAAGAACATCAACACGATCCTCGACACCATCCGTTCGATCGCTGAACAGACCAACCTGCTGGCGCTCAACGCGGCCATCGAGGCGGCGCGCGCGGGCGATCAGGGCCGTGGCTTTGCCGTGGTGGCCGACGAGGTGCGTGCCCTGGCGCGGCGTACCGCCGATTCCACCGGCGAGATCGACAGCCTGCTCGGCAACCTCGCGCGGCGCACCCAGGAAGTGACGCAACAGATGCAGAACAGCCTGCAGGTGTCGCACACCAGCGTCGAGCGCATCCAGCAGGCGCGCGACAGCTTCGACAAGATCCGCACCTCGGTGGACTCGATCCGCGACCAGAACACCCAGATCGCCACCGCCGCTGAGCAACAGCACCAAGTGGCGGAAGACATCAACCGGCACATCGCGCAGATCCACTCCGATGCGCAACTGGTCGAGGAATTCGCCCATACGGCACAAACCGGGTCGGGGCGGCTGACCGATATTTCCGGGCAGCTCAAGGGCTTGGTGGGACGCTTCAGGTTCTAAATCGGCTTTATGCCCCGCCGAAGATCCAATGTGGGAGCGAGCTTGCTCGCGATGGCGGGCTGACAGTCGATAGATATGTTGACTGTGCTGGCC
>NZ_JBHFJB010000060.1:4307-19265 GCF_057334555.1 Pseudomonas sp. AGC41 | reverse complement strand
GGGCCAGGGACGGCCCTTCGCG
Organism: Pseudomonas sp. AGC41; assembly: GCF_057334555.1. NCBI lineage: Bacteria > Pseudomonadati > Pseudomonadota > Gammaproteobacteria > Pseudomonadales > Pseudomonadaceae > Pseudomonas > Pseudomonas sp. AGC41. The sequence continues at coordinate 19,243 of NZ_JBHFJB010000060.1, read as the reverse complement.
GCGGGCCCACGGAGCAATGCCGGAGTGAGGGCATGCCGAGCCTAGGCGAGGCACCGAGTGGTGGGGCAAAGCCTTTTTGGTTACTTTTTTGGCGTCTGAAAAAAGTGACCCGCCGTAAGGGCGGAACCCCAAGCAGCCGTTACCGCAGCAATGGATATATACCCGGTCAACAATCCTGGCCGGCTGCAAGGCCGCCATCGCGAGCAAGCTCGCACACAATAGGATCGGAGTACGACCGGTAAAGATATGCCGGTTGTGAGGCCGCATTCGCGAGCAGGCTCGCTCCCACAGTTGGATCGGAGTGAAGCTGAAGAAACAGACCGGCTACTACGCCGCCTCGCTGTTGATCTTGACTTTGATCTGGGCCGCCCCGTTCACCACGCTGGCCGAACGCAGGCATTGCCCAGTGGGCCTTTGATGTAGTCCGCGATGAATAGCAGTTTCAGGTCCATAGGTTTCAGCTCTCGCCATGGCATGGTCAGATCCTCAAAAACCGACCCTGCCAGTTAAAAACTGTTACCTATGTGAGTGAACTGATTTGTAACCTATGTGGGTGAGTCATACCGGGCAGAGCGTTATTGGTTACTTTGGGCTGGTCCGGCTCCCGGCTCTTCCAAAAGTGACTCGCCGTAAGGGCGAAACCATTAGTAGTCGTGACCGCAACAACGGATATACACACCACCCACCCCCACAAAAAAATGCCCGCATCTCACGACACGGGCATTTCCCAACCAGGTAACCGGGCTTTCACACAGACCCGATCACTTCACCACTTTCAAACTCGGCCGCCCGCTAGGACGCGGCGGCTCGTCGTCGGGCGGCAGGTCTTCATCCACCTCGAACTCTTCCTCGCCATCCAACGGCACTTCCAGCTCGAATACCATGCCCTGGCCATTCTCCCGGGCATAGATCCCCAGGATCGAGGCAATCGGCACGTACAGCGTATGCGGCACCCCACCGAAGCGCCCCTCGAAACTGACCGCATCGTTGTCCATGTGCAAATGCCGCACAGCGGCCGGCGATACGTTCAAGACAATTTGCCCGTCATTGGCAAAACCCTGCGGCACCTGTACCGACGGATACTCGGCATTGACCAGCATGTGCGGGGTGCAATCGTTGTCCACAATCCACTCGTAGAGCGCGCGGACCAGATAAGGTCGACTGGAGTTCATAGCGGCTCCCTAAGCCTTAGCGCATGTCACGTTCGACACCAGACAGACTCGCCTGGAAAGCCTCACGCGCAAATTGGCGCTCCATATAATCAAGCAACGGCTTGGCGGGCCGTGGCAGTTCGATACCCAGGATCGGCAAACGCCAGAGTATGGGCAATAGGCAGCAATCCACCAGACTTTGTTCCTCACTGAGGAAAAACGGCTTGTCGACGAACAGCGGCGACACGCCTGTGAGGCTTTCGCGCAATTCCTTGCGCGCCACGACCCGCGCCGGCTCCTTGGTCCTGGAATCCAGGATCAGGTCCACCAACCCACACCAGTCACGCTGGATGCGATGGATCAGCAAACGACTGTTGGCACGCGCGACTGGGTACACCGGCAGCAAAGGCGGATGCGGATAACGCTCATCCAGGTATTCCATCACCACCGTCGACTCCCACAATGCCAGGTCACGATCGACCAGCGTGGGCAGGCTGCCGTAAGGGTTCACCTCGATCAGCTTCGGCGGCTGACGGCCCGCTTCGACGTAAATGATCTCGGCGCTGACACCCTTCTCGGCCAGTACGATACGTACCCGGTGGGAATAGTGGTCGGCGGGGTCGGAGTAACAGGCCAACCGATTGGTCACGCCCATGGCGATCCTCCTCGCTTGTAGAAATTATCGAAAAACGGAAAAACGAGCGCGCCCAGAGGGCGTCTCCCGTAACCACCTGGCCGACCAGGCTCGTTACACCTTCAGAGACGCCCTTGGGCGCGCACGATTAACAGCAACGGCTTACAGCTTTATCAATGCACGTCTTTCCAGTATTCACGCTTGAGCAGATAAGCGAATACAAAGAAGAACGCCAGGTACAGCAATACATACGTACCGATGCGCTGATGCTCCAGCTTCACCGGGTTGGCCGAGTAGGCCAGGAAGGTCACCAGGTTCTTGACCTTCTCGTCGAACTGCTCCGGGGTCAGGCTGCCGGAATTCGGCACGATGGTCAGCTGGTCGCAGGCTTCATGGGTCAAAGCGGTGCCGGTCAGCGGATCATATTGCTTCTTGCCGTCCTCGACGATCTGAACCTGCTTGCAGCCTATCACCTGACGACCCTGCAGGCCGACCAGAACGTTCGGCATGCCGACGTTCGGGAAGACCTTGTTGTTCACACCCCATGGGCGCGCAGGGTCTTCATAGAACGAACGCAGATAGCCATAGAGCCAGTCGGTACCACGCACGCGCGCCACCAGGGTCAGGTCGGGCGGCGCCGCGCCGAACCAGGTCTTGGCATCCGCCGGCTGCATGCCGATGTTCATGTGGTCGCCCAGCTTGGCGCCGGTGAACACCAGCTTTTCAAGCATCAGCTCATGGGGAATGCCCAGATCATCGGCCACGCGCTCGTAGCGTTGGAACTTGGCGCTGTGGCAGCCCATGCAATAGTTGGCGAAAGTACGGGCGCCGTCCTGCATGGCCGCTTTGTCGGCAACGTCGATGTCGACTTTTTCCAGCTCCGGACCACTCGATGTGGACGCAAAGGACAGGACAGGCAAAGCAGCAAGAATCAGTACAGAAAATAGCTTTTTCATCAGCCAGTCACCCTTTCCGGAACCGGTTTGGTCTTCTCGAGCCTGGTGTAGAACGGCATCAGAATGAAGTAGGCGAAGTACAGGAAGGTGCAGACCTGCGACAGCAGCGTCCGGCCCGGGGTCGGTGCCAGCACACCCAGCACGCCGAGGATCACGAACGAGATGCAGAACACCCAGAGCCAGATCTTGCTCAGCCAGCCCTTGTAGCGCATCGACTTGACGGGACTGCGGTCCAGCCACGGCAGGACGAACAGCACGGCAATCGCAGCACCCATGGCGATTACACCCAACAGCTTGTCGGGAACCGCCCGCAGGATCGCGTAGAACGGGGTGAAGTACCAGACAGGGGCAATGTGCTCAGGGGTCTTGAAGGCGTTCGCCTGTTCGAAGTTCGGCTTCTCGAGGAAGTAGCCGCCCATTTCCGGGAAGAAGAACACGATTGAGCAGAAGATGAACAGGAAGACCACCACGCCGACGATGTCTTTCACGGTGTAGTACGGGTGGAAGGCGATGCCATCCAGCGGTACGCCGTTCTCGTCCTTGTGTTTCTTGATGTCCACGCCATCGGGGTTGTTCGAACCGACTTCGTGCAACGCCAGGATGTGCAGCACCACCAGGCCGAGGATCACGATCGGCAAGGCCACGACATGCAGGGCGAAGAAGCGGTTCAGGGTGATGCCCGAGATCAGGTAGTCACCACGGATCCACTGGGTCAGGTCGTCGCCGATCACCGGGATCGCACCGAACAGCGAGATGATCACCTGGGCGCCCCAGTAAGACATCTGGCCCCACGGTAACAGGTAGCCCATGAAGGCTTCGGCCATCAGCGCCAGGTAGATCAGCATGCCGAACACCCACACCAGCTCACGCGGCTTCTGGTACGAACCGTAGAGCAGGCCGCGGAACATGTGCAGATAGACCACGACGAAAAACGCCGAGGCGCCGGTGGAGTGCAGCAGACGCAGGATCGAGCCGTACTCGACATCACGCATGATGTACTCGACGGAGGCAAACGCTTCCTCCGCCGACGGGGTGTAGCTCATGGTCAGCCAGACACCGGTAACGATCTGGTTGACCAGGACGAGCAAGGCCAGGGAGCCAAAAAAGTAGAAAAAATTGAAATTCTTCGGCGCGTAATACTTGCTGAGATGGTCTTCCCACATCTTGGTCGCGGGAAAGCGCGCATCAAACCAGTCCATTAATTTGCTCATCACGCTTTCTCCGTATCGACGCCAACGACAATGATGTCGTCCGACTCATAGGAATGCGGGGGAACTGGCAGGTTCAGAGGTGCAGGCTGCGATTTGTAGACGCGACCGGCCAGATCATAGTGGGAGCCGTGGCATGGGCAGAAATAACCACCGACCCAGTCCTTGCCCAGATCGGCAGGCGCCACTTCGGGACGGAACGTTGGCGAGCAACCCAGGTGAGTGCAGATCCCGATCAGCAGCAGGACTTCCGGCTTGATCGAACGGGTTTCAGGGTTGACGTATTCCGGTTGGACCGAGTTCTTGGAAGAGGGATCGGACAGCTGGCCCTCGATCTTTTTCAGATTCCCCAGGATCTCCTCTGTACGGCGGACGATGAATACCGGCTGGCCGCGCCACTCAGCAATCATCTGCTGGCCTGGCTCGATCTTGCTGACATTCACTTTCACCGGTGCGCCTGCGGCTTTCGCCTTGGCACTGGGAAACCATGACCCCACGAACGGGACCGCAGCCCCCACCGCTCCTGCAGCACCCACCACGGATGTGGCTGCTACCAGGAAGCGACGCCGGCCTGCATTCACGCCGTCATTGCTCATTCAGTCCTCTCCCATCAGCTTTGTGGCCTGTTAAATCAGGCGTCTACTAAGTAAAAATCTGAACTTATAAAAATTTTGCCGAATGGTAATGAAAACCCCCAATTCTGACAAGGTAATTACCCAGCGGCCAAACCGCCAGGCCTTGTAGTATAGGGACTCTACGAATGTGGCAAGTTGTCACAGAGCAATTATTTCGCGCATAAAAAAAACGCCCAGCTCCGTGAGGAACTGGGCGCCTTTTGAACGCGGAAGCGAAATTAACGCTTCGAGTACTGCGGACGCTTACGCGCTTTACGCAGACCGACTTTCTTACGTTCTACTTCGCGAGCATCGCGAGTTACGAAGCCAGCTTTACGCAGGGCGCTGCGCAGAGTTTCGTCGTAATCCATCAGGGCGCGAGTGATGCCGTGGCGGATTGCGCCAGCCTGGCCACTTACACCACCACCGATAACGGTGACGTAGATGTCGAACTTCTCGACGGTCTCGGTCAGTTCCAGCGGCTGACGAACTACCATGCGGGCAGTTTCGCGGCCGAAGAAGTTATCCAGGGAGCGGTTGTTGATGGAGATGTTGCCAGTGCCCGGACGCAGGAAAACGCGTGCGGTTGCAGTCTTGCGACGGCCAGTGCCGTAATTTTGAGTCGCCGACATAATGAACTATTCCGTTAAAACTTCAGTTCTTGGGGCTGCTGAGCAGTATGAGGGTGAGCAGCGCCCGCATAAACCTTCAGCTTACGATACATGTCGCGACCCAGTGGGTTTTTAGGCAGCATGCCTTTAACCGCGGTCTCGATCACGCGCTCAGGGGCTTTGGCGATCAGCTTTTCGAAGTTGATCGACTTGATGCCGCCAGGAAAACCGGAGTGGGAGTAGTACATTTTGTCAGTGGTTTTAGCGCCAGTAACACGTACTTGCTCGGCATTGATCACGACGATGTAGTCGCCGGTGTCAACGTGAGGGGTGTACTCAGGCTTGTGCTTGCCACGCAGACGGCTCGCGATTTCGGTGGCCAGACGACCCAGGGTCTGACCAGCAGCGTCGACGACAAACCAGTCGCGCTTTACTGTTTCCGGTTTAGCAGTAAAAGTTTTCATTCTTTATAGCCTCAGGGGCCGCCCTGTAAATTAGACGGCGGATCTTACTGAATAGTGCGTACTTTGACAAGTCAAAGGCAGCCGGATACAGACGCTTTCGGGGGCTCGGGTCGGCGCGTCCGTTCAACGGCAAGATTCTTCGGCGGCGGCGCATCACTTCCACTGCAGAAAGAGGTGCGCAATTATGCAGATTGCGAAAAATATTTCAACCTGCTTTTATGATTGTTTTGCCCAAGGAGTCCCCGATGGAGTATCACAAGCTAGGCCGTACCGATCTGAATGTCAGCGCCTTGTGCCTCGGAACCATGACCTGGGGCGAGCAGAACAGCGAGGCAGAGGCGTTCGCCCAGATTGAACGCGCCAAGGGTGCCGGGATCAATTTCCTCGACACCGCCGAGATGTACCCCGTGCCGCCCAAGGCCGATACCTACGCCACCACCGAGCGTTATATCGGCAATTATTTCAAGAGCCGTGGCGACCGCGCCGACTGGATCCTGGCCAGCAAGATCGCCGGTCCGGGCAATACCATCGACTATATCCGCGACAAGAATCTCAAGCACAACCGCCGCCACATCGTCGAAGCGCTGGACGCCAGCCTCAAGCGCCTGCAGACCGACTGGATCGACCTGTACCAACTGCACTGGCCGGAGCGCAGCACCAATTTCTTTGGCCAATTGGGCTACACGCACAAGGCCGACGAAGACTTCACGCCGCTGGAGGAGACCCTCGAAGCCCTGGACGAACAGGTCCGCGCCGGCAAGATCCGCCATATCGGCCTGTCCAACGAGACGCCGTGGGGCACCATGAAATTCCTTGCCCTGGCCGAAGCCCGCGGCTGGCCTCGCGCGGTGTCGATCCAGAACCCGTACAACCTGCTCAACCGCAGCTTCGAGATCGGCTTGGCGGAAGTCGCCATTCGCGAGCAATGCGGCCTGCTGGCCTATTCGCCCCTGGCGTTCGGTTTCCTGTCGGGCAAATACGAAAACGGCGCACGACCCGCCAAGGGCCGCCTGACGCTGTACAGCCGCTTCATGCGTTACTTCAACCCGCAATCGGAAGCCGCCTGCAGCCGCTATGTGGCACTGGCCCGCGAACACGGCCTGGACCCGGCGCAGATGGCCCTGGCATTTGTTACCCAGCAGCCGTTCGTGACCAGCAACATCATCGGCGCCACCACGCTGGAGCAACTGGACAGCAACATCGCCAGCTTCGACCTGAAGCTGTCGGATGAGGTGCTGGCGGGAATCGAGGCGATTCACAAGGACCAGCCGAATCCGGCGCCTTGATTGATCCATAGGCCCCTTCGCGAGCAGGCTCGCTCCCACACGGGCTTTTTGTCTGACCGCTACATTGCGATCGACACAAATCCCATATGGGAGCGAGCCTGCTCGCGAAAGCGATCTGACATCCAGCGCAATAATCAAAGCGACCGCGCAATGATCTCCTTCATGATTTCATTGGTGCCCGCATAGATCCGCTGCACCCGCGCATCAGCCCACGCCCGGGCGACCGGGTATTCCCACATGAAACCGTAGCCGCCATGCAGCTGCACGCATTCGTCGAGCACCTTGCATTGCAGGTCGGTGCCCCAGTACTTGGCCATCGCCGCCGTCGGTACATCGAGCTTGCCCTGCAGATGAAGCTCCAGGCAGCGGTCGACAAAGACCCGACCGATCTGGATCTCGGTAGCCATTTCCGCCAGTTTGAAGCGAGTGTTCTGGAAATCCGCGATGGATTTACCGAACGCCTTGCGGTCACGGGTGTAATCCAGCGTCCATTGCAGCGCCGCTTCGGCCGAGGCCAGGCCGCCGATGGCGACGGTCAGGCGCTCCTGAGGCAGTTCCTGCATCAGGTAGGCGAAGCCCATTCCGGCCTGGCCGAGCAGATTTTCCTTCGGCACGCGGACATCCTGGAAGAACAGCTCCGACGTGTCCTGGGCCTTCATTCCGACTTTCTCCAGGCGCTTGCCTTTTTCAAAGCCCGGCGTGCCCGCCTCCACCAGGAACAGGCTGGTGCCTTTGGCCCCCGCCTTCGGGTCGGTCTTGGCGACGACAATAACCAGGTCGGCCAGGAAGCCATTGGTAATGAACGTCTTGGAGCCGTTGATCACGTATTCATCGCCGTCGAGCACTGCCGTGGTCTTCACGCCTTGCAGATCGGAACCGGCACCCGGCTCGGTCATGGCGATGGCCGTAACCATTTCGCCGGACACCAGTTTCGGCAGGTATTTATGCTTCAACGCCTCGCTGCCGTAATGCAGGATGTACGGCGCGACGATATCGGAGTGCAACGAGAAGCCGATCCCGGTCAGCCCCAGGCGACCGATTTCCTCGATTACCACCGTGCTGTAGAGAAAGTCAGCTTCCAGCCCGCCATAGGCCTCCGGCAGATGCGAGCACAACATGCCCGCCTCCCCGGCCTTGTTCCAGAGTTGGCGATCGATGTGCCCCTGTTTTTCCCACTGGCTGTGGTACGGCACGGCTTCTTTTTCAAGGAAGGTTCGTACGGTATCGCGAAACAACTCGTGCTCGGGACTGAACAGGGTTCTGGGGATCATGGCGCACCTTTGGTTATTGTTGGGTGTGGTTATCCGACAGAGCCTAAGCCTGCGGCGTACGACAGGACACTGGACACATCCGACAAAAAATAAGACGATCCAGCCGTCTGGTGACCACTTTCCCCTATAAAAATAAAGATGAGTTATGTCCATGCACGCCTCCACGCCCTTGCGGCGCGTCAGCATCCTGGCAGTCGACCGGGTTTTCGCTTCCACCCTCATGCAAGCCAAGGATTTTTTCCACCTGGCCAGCCTGCGCTACGGCAAACAGCTGGGCCACGGCCTGACCCCGGCGTTCGAAACCCGGCTGGTCAGCCCCGACGGCAAGCCGGTCAACAGCTTCAGCGACGTGGTCATGCCGGTGGACGGTGGCCTCGAAAATACCGATGTGATCATCCTGCCGGCGTTCTGGGATGACTTCGCCACGCTCTGCCAACGTTATCCCCAGGTCCTGCCCTGGCTGCGCGAACAACACGCTCGCGGCGCGGTGCTCTGCGGCGAAGCCACCGGGGTGTTCTGGCTGGCCGAGGCCGGGCTGCTCGATGGCAAGGAAGCCACCACCTACTGGCGCTTCTTCAATGCCTTCAAGGAACGTTTCCCCCAGGTGCACCTGAACCAGGACAAGCACCTGACCGACGCCGACAACCTGTTCTGCGCCGGCGGCACCACCTCCGCCTGCGACCTTTACATCTACTTGATCGAACGCTTCTGCGGCGCCAACGTCGCCCAGGCCGTGGCGCGGGACATCCTGTATGAAGTGCAACGCAACTATTCGCCGGGACGCATCGGCTTTGGCGGGCAGAAACTGCATCAGGACGTAATCATCCTGCAGATCCAGCAATGGCTGGAGGAGCATTTCGCCGACAAGTTCCGCTTCGAGGACGTCGCCCGCGAGCACGGCATGAGCATCCGCAATTTCATGCGCCGCTTCCAGACCGCCACCGGCGACAAGCCCTTGCACTACCTGCAACGCCTGCGGATCGAAACCGCCAAGGGCCTGCTGTCCGGCAGCCGCAAGAGCATCAAGACGATCAGTTACGAAGTCGGCTACGACGACGCGAGCTTTTTCGCACGACTGTTCCGGCAGCACACCGACCTGTCACCGAACCAGTATCGGCAGCAATTCCAGCAGGCGGCGTGAGACCGACGCTGAATGCTAATTCCATTGTGGGAGCGAGCCTGCTCGCGAAGGCGGTATGTCAGATTGCATGCTTGCTGTACATGCTGACCTCTTCGCGAGCAGGCTCGCTCCCACCTTGATCACTGGCAGTTCAGGCCAATCCTCCTCGCACATTCCTACATAAAAAGCAGAACACAGAACGCCCGAGTAGCGAACTCCGCTCACATACAACTTCACGTCAACGATTCAATATCGCGCCCTGAAAAAACCATCAGGGACGAGAAAATTGACTATCGGATCAAGCTATAACTACCCCTCCTCCGCCGCCAGCGACGGCGCTCGAACCAAGCGCTCGGCGAACAATAAGTGGGCGGCTCGCTTCCCGAACCCACCCGACCTGTGTTTCGACTACCGCGCGCTGGTTGAGCAGGACAATGGCATTGCCAAGGCCACTGATCCAGACCATCGCATCTGCATCATTGGCGCTGGCGTTACCGGCCTGACCGCCGCCAGAGAGCTTTATCGTTGTGGGTTCAAACACATCACTCTGATTGAGCAGTCCAGCCGCATAGGCGGCAGGCACTTGACCGTACCCGGGAGTAAAAACGCTAGCGCGAGCCATACGCCTTTCGAAATGGGCGCCATGCGCATGCCCTTCTTCAACCGGGCGGATGAGCCCCCCACAGAAGGGCGGTCGATGATGGCTTATTACGCCAAGGCGTTTGATCTATTGACTGCGAACTTCGCCAACCCTGGAAGCCAGTGGGTCCGCTCGACAGGGATCTACCTGCGCGAGGGCAGCATTGGCGGCGAGCCGACGCCACAAATGCTGATCTGGAACAACCAGGACGGCCACACTCCGCCTCCTGGCAAGGAGCTGCAAAAGGTCTATGCAAAATGGACGACCTTCGCCGACCGGATGACTCGGCATGTGGCAGAGGTTTACGCCAGCGAAAGATGGGAAGCCATGTGGTCAGCCATCGTGGCGAAATATGAGCGGGTCTCGTTCCGCGACCTGGTGAGCATGCCTGCATTACAAGCTTGGAATGAGCGCTCACCGGGAGACTTCGGCGGGATGGGGATGTCCGCCGAAGAGTCCGCGATCTTCTACGCAATCGGAATAGGCGATGGCAGCTGGGGTGCCTTTTATGATGTCTGCTCCCTGTATCCGCTTCGTACCGCCATCTTTGGATTTAGCAGTCAATTGCAATTGGTGCTGGGTCGGGTCGACTCGATGGGCGATCCGCTGCCTGCACCCCAGTTGCGTGACGCAACCACTGCCGATTCGGCGGGATTGAGCTTCGACAGCCCTCGCTATATCGGGCTCGCCGCTTTGAGCGAGTGTCTGTTATTCATGAAAACCGCCGAGACGGGCAGATCGTTCTACGAGCATTGCTGTGAACGACAGGATGGGTTGCTGACAGACTCTTCCGTTACGAAACTGATAAAACTGGCGAACGGCAGGATACGCGTCCATTTCGACTGGAAACACCGTTTGCCCGAGCAAACCCAACAGCGCTTCCAGGACTTCGACTCGGTCATTTTGACTCTTCCCTCCTGGCTGATCGAAACTCGCATCGAGCTTGAGAACTTCACCCCGCAGATGCTGCCTCTGGAAACGATCAGCGCCTACAAGACGGCTCACTGGGAGACCAGTTGCAAGGTCTTTGCGCCACTGAAGAAATCATTCCTTTCCAGGAACAAGACGATTCCGCAGGCCATCGTCACCGACAGCTTCATCCATGACGTCTACACCTACCGCTACAACGACCACTACAGTTATGACTGCATCCTCCTGAGCTATACGTGGGAAGACGACGCCACCAAACTTGCCGCGTTCACCGATAAGGAGCTGGTGGGCAAGTGCGCCAGGGAGCTGGACCGGATATTGATGAAATGCACCAATATCCAGGAACGGATTTCACCCTATATCGGGCTCGATCAAGCCGTAGTCCAACGCTGGATAACCGACAAGAACTCGTTGGGTTGCGCCAAGCTGTACCGCCCCGGTACCTATTACGACGCGGTTAGCCTGATGAAGTACAACAGGGATTTTGCCCATCATTCGGGCCTGTACTTTTCCGGTGAATCGTTTTCGGTGGATGCCGGCTGGACGGAGCCTTGCTTTCGGGGCGCCATAGATGCCGCGATTCATATCTGCGACAAAACCGCCGCGGTGTTTAATGGAGGTTTTTCCATGAACGACTATCCGCACTACCAAACCGCAACCTGAAACCGCATCTGGAGCCAGGCACAACGTGCTTCGGCTCTGCCCATCCTGCTCTCGCAGCAGCTCCGCTCATTCATCTTGGGAGATGCCCTACAAACCACACGGAAACGGCTGACTTACGCTCCACGCCCGTTTGGCCTCTTATAAACACGCAATTAAACAGCGTGAATAAAAATAAAAAACAAAAAGAGGTTTCTTGAATGAGCGAGCCAACCAGTCCTGTCCGCGTAGCGGTTGTGCAATTCGACCCTCAGGTCGGCGTAAGGAATCATGAGCAGAATCTGCAGCACAGCCTTGCGCTGGCGTTGGAGGCAGTAAACGGCGGAGCGAATCTCATCGTTCTGCCCGAGCTATCAAATACCGGCTATTTCTTCAGCAACCGACAGGACGCATTCGACCACTCCGAATTGGTCCCCAATGGGCCAAGCGTGCAAGCCTGGGAGGACTTCGCGCGCCAGCACAAGGTTTACCTGGTGGCTGGCTTGACAGAGCGCGAGGGCATGCGGCTTTTCAACACCGGTGTTCTGTTGGGGCCAGACGGTTTCATTGGCAAGTACCGAAAAGCCCATTTGTGGAATCTGGAGAAACTCTGGTTCACACCAGGGGACCTGGGTTTCCCAGTATTCGAAACCCCGATAGGCCGCATTGGAATGCTGATCTGCTGGGACATCTGGTTTCCGGAAGTGCCGCGAATCCTGACCCAGCAAGGCGCGGACATCATCTGCAGCCTGAACAACTGGGTCTGGACGCCCCCACCGCTGTTTGATGACGCAGGCAAGTGCATGGCGTCATACCTGACCATGACGGCAGCCCATGTCAATAATGTGTTCATTGCAGCGGCAAGCCGCATCGGCGAAGAACGCGGTGCCCGCTATCTGGGCTGCTCGCTGATCGCCGGCACCAATGGTTGGCCGATTGGTGCGGTGGCCTCCGCCGACCAGGAAGAAGTGCTGTTCGCCGACATCGACCTGACCAGTTCCCGTAGCGCCGCCATCTGGAACAACCTGAACGACCTGCACCGTGATCGGCGTTCAGATCTCTACGATCCGATGCTTGGTTATACCCAGCACCCTCTCCTGCCGCGCTGAGGGGGCTTATCCAATGGAATCCATAAACGAAAAACGCCCACGCCGGTATACCGCTCGTTCATCGCTGGATATTGCAGTCATCCTGTTGATGCTCGGCGCGCTGTCGCTGGTCTTCTGGCTTTCTTTCATGAGCCTCGCCTCCTGGCCCGACTACGGCCAAATGGTGGAGAATTTGCCACAGCCAACCTCATGGCTACGCTGGGTTGTGGGAGACATCAGCGAAGTCGCCTTTTATAAGCATGAATTTGCGTCCATCGGACTGCTGGCGGGTGCCTACCTGGCATACCGGGCCAATGTAACGGAAAAGGCCTGGCAAGGCTTTCCCATCTGCTACGGCAGCGGCCTGTGGCCGTGGGTCGTCGCCAGCTCGCTGCTTGGGCTCTTGCTCAGCAACCTGTTATGGGGCTGGACCGTTACAGCCACCGCCTGGCAACCGACCTTTGCCGCATTCGTTTCATTGCCGGCGGCGATGGTGCTGATGTTTGGCGGTGGCTGGAAAGTGGCGATCAACGGCGCAGTCATGGGTGCACTGCTGGTTACGCCGGCGTGCTTGTTGCTGGTCAATTACGTCTGCAGTCCACTGGGTTTGCCGGCAGTGATTGGCAACGTGTCGGGGATGGCTGTCGCCAGTGTCATGGCATTCCTGCTCTGTCGTTATGTGCCCAGCCTGGTGAGCTCGCAGGCCTCAATGAAGCCATCCGAAACGCCATCAAGGCCCACGCCCAGCCGTGCACCCGACTACGGTATCGTCTGGAGCTTGCGCCGAGTCCTGGCAGATTTCTCCGAAGCGCCATTCTTCGGCAATGAGTGGGCCAGCCTTGGACTGATATCCGGCGCCTTGCTGGCTTATGCCTTGAACCCGATGAGTCCGGTCTACGGCTCGGGCTTGCTGCCCCAACTGATCGCTGCACAAGCGCTGACCTCGGCCTTGGGCGTGATGATCTGGCGTCGACAGTGGAGGTTGCGGGGATGGTATCCGACCTATATCCCCCTGGTATCGGTCGTGCCTGCCGCAGTTCTGACTTACGGCGGCAGTTGGCAGGTGATTGCCTCAAGCGCCTTGCTCGGCGCGCTTGTGGCGCCACCGCTGGCGTGTGCCATCGCCAAAAGGCTGCCCGCCGACATGCACGGTTTCATTGCGAATGTCCTGTCCATGGCTATCAGTACCTTGCTCATCATTCCGTTGATCGGACGCCTGATAGCCAACTGAGCCGCCCCCTTCCACGGCTGCATCTCGACCGGTAGGCGGTTGCAGCCATTTATTGCAAGCAAGCGAGGTATCACATGGACTTGCCCAACCTGAGCATCGCTTCACTCGGCGGCACCGTGAGCATGCAGGCCCGAATCTTCGGAGATGGAGTGGTGCCGACCGTCAGCGGCGCAACCCTGCTGGCTTCGGTGCCCGAATTGAGAACACTGGCCCGCGTCACCGTCGAAACGCTCCAGCTGTTGCCCAGCGCCTCATTGAGTTTCGAGCATTTATTGAGCGTCCTGCGCTGGGCGAACTCTCAGATCGAGCAAGGTGCGGTGGCTGTTGTCCTCACCCAAGGCACCGACACGCTGGAGGAGTCCGCTGCATTTTTCGATCTCTTGTGGAACCACGACGAACCCTTGGTGCTTACCGGGGCGATGCGCTCCGCAGCCCAGGCAGGCGCCGACGGCCCGGGTAATCTGCTGGATGCCTGTCAGGTGGGCTTGGCCGAGAACAGCCGACGACGTGGCGTCCAAGTGGTCATGAACGGGCAGATCCATTCGGCGCAGGCGGTTCGCAAAACCGATTCGATGGCACTGCAGGCTTTTTCTTCGCCCGTCGTAGGCCCGGCGGGCCTGTTACTGGAGGGTGCCGTTCAGTATTTCCAGCCTCCACGCCAACGCCACATCTTGCCGTTGCCACAGCGCTCGACGCACAAGGTTGCACTCTTGCAAGCGTCGCTGTCTGCCGACAGCCTGTTGCTGGAGAGCATCCTCGCGCTGGGTTACGACGGGCTGGTAATCGCCGGTTTCGGTGCAGGGCACGTTTCTGAAACCTGGGCTGAAGCAATCGCTGCCATTGCCGGCAAAATCCCGGTCATTGTTGCGACTCGCTGCGACTCCGGCTCAACGGCTCACTCGACTTACGGCTTCAAGGGCGGCGAGATGGATCTGGTTAAAAGAGGCGCATCGATGGCCGGTTTTGTCTGCCCACGCAAATCGAGGATTCTCTTGTGGTTGCTGATCGGTTGCCAGCGACAAGATGACTTGGCTCGCTATCTGCGGCTTTTGCAGTATTGAGGGTTGCCAGGGGTGGGGCTGCTGCGCAGCCC
>NZ_JBHFJB010000060.1:0-4287 GCF_057334555.1 Pseudomonas sp. AGC41 | reverse complement strand
AGGAATTCGTGGGATTGCATTTCCAGCAGGCGGCTGAGGGTCCGCTGGAATTCGAAGTTCAGGCGACCGCCGGTGTAGAGGTCCTTGAGCTCGACTTCAGCCGAGATGATCAGCTTTACGTTGCGGTCGTAGAATTCGTCGACCATGTTGATGAAACGGCGGGCGATGTCATCGGTGGTGACGCTCATCTGCTCGACGCCGCTGAGCAGTACGGCGTGGAAGATCTTGCCCAGCTCGATGTAGTCGTTCTGGCTGCGGGGGCCGTCGCACAGTTCACGGAAGTCGAACCAGGCCACGTCGTCGCAGGTGCGGATCGCGCGGATTTCGCGATTCTCGATGATCAGCACATCGTTCTCCACCGCCTGGGTGCATTCCGGCGTCAAGGCGCGGAAGCTCTTGCGCAGGCTTTCTTCGGCGGCGGCATCCAGCGGGAAATGGAACAGCTCCGCTTGCTCAAGGTGACGCAGGCGATAGTCCACGCCGCTGTCGACGTTGACGACTTCGGTGTGCTCCTTGATCAGCTTGATCGCCGGCAGGAAGCGCGCCCGTTGCAGACCGTCCTTGTACAAGCCGTCGGGGACGATGTTCGAGGTGGCGACCAGGGTCACGCCGTTCTTGAACAGCTCTTCCATCAGCGTGCCAAGGATCATCGCGTCGGTGATATCGGAAACGAAAAACTCATCGAAGCAGATCACCCGAGTCTCGGCGGCGAAGCGCTTGGCAATGATGGTCAACGGGTTCTTTTCGCCGCCCAGGGTCTTCATTTCTTCGTGCACGCGCTTCATGAAGCGGTGGAAGTGCGTCCGGGTCTTTTCCTTGAACGGCAGCGCTTCGAAGAAGGTATCCACCAGGTAAGTCTTGCCACGACCGACACCACCCCAGAAGTACAGACCCTTGACCGGCGTCTGGTCCTTTTTGCCGAACAGTTTGCCCAACAAGCCCGGCTTGTTGTTCGACGCGGCGACCAGGTCGTCGTACAGGCGCTGCAAGTGCCGCACGGCCGTTTCCTGGGCTGCGTCGTGGAAGAATTCCGGGCGTTTCAGATCAGCTTGATATCGTTCTAGAGGCGTCATATTCGTTAGCAAGGCAACAAAAACGGGCCGTCACTGTAGCGATGGCCCAGAGGAATGGCAATCGGCCCTTATTCGGGCCGATGGTCGGGAACGCCTTCAATCAATCCTGGGCAGGCGTCAGTGCCACGCGCAACGCATCGATGGCCGCCTCTCGGGCGGCACTGTCGCCAAAGGCCGGGCTGTGGGCCACGCATTCGCCGTCGAGCCAGACGCTGAAACTCAGTTCATCGCTGCGTACGTCCAAGGGCTGGCCGGATTGCAATTGCTTGGTCACCTGACCGGCAGCCTTGCCGTCGGCGAAGTTGTTCGAAAGCAACAACTGCTCGCCATCGGCAGAAAGCAGGCGGAAGCGGAAACTGCCGTCATCGTCGCGGAAGCTGACGAAGCGTGCTGCCTTGGCCGCTTTCTTTTTGGTCTGCGTCGCTACTTGCACCTGGCTGACGAAGGATCGCAGGCCAACTGCCTCGCGCAGTTCATTAAGGAACGGCGTTGCTACGGCCCGGGCTTTTTTCGCGCCCAGTTGCAGGATGTCTTCAAGGTCGGCAGGGCGTTCGATCAACTGGTGGTACCGCTCGCGCGCTTCACCCAATTGGTCGTCGAGCAGTTGGAACAGACGATTTTTCGCCTCGCCCCAACCCAGGCCTTGAAGCAATTCGCTACGGAACGCGGCGCACTGCTCGGCCGTGGCGAAGGCCTGGAACAGCGTGAACAGGTGCGAGTTGTCCGGGTCCTTGGCTTCGCCCGGCGCGCGCGAGTCGGTGACGATCCGCGAGATCGCGTCCTTCATGTCCTTGGCGCTGCTGAACAACGGAATGGTGTTGTCGTAGCTCTTGGACATCTTGCGGCCATCGAGGCCCGGCAGCGTGGCGACGCTTTCCTCGATCAGCGCCTCGGGCATGGTGAAGAACTCCCTGCCCTTGCCGAACAGGTGGTTGAAGCGCTGACCGATGTCCCGCGCCATTTCCACGTGCTGGATCTGGTCACGACCGACCGGCACCTTGTGGGCGTTGAACATCAGGATGTCGGCTGCCATGAGGATCGGGTAGCTGTAGAGTCCCATGGTGACGCCGGCGTCCGGGTCTTCGCCGGTCTCGACGTTCTTGTCCACCGACGCCTTGTAGGCGTGGGCACGGTTGAGCAGGCCCTTGGCGGCGACGCAGGTCAGCAGCCAGGTCAGTTCCGGGATTTCGGGAATATCGGACTGGCGATAGAACGTCACGCGGTCCACGTCCAGGCCACCGGCCAGCCAGGTCGCGGCGATTTCCAGGCGCGAGCGCTGGATGCGTAGCGGTTCATCACATTTGATCAGGGCGTGGTAATCGGCCAGGAAATAGAACGAATCGGCATTGCTTTCGCGGCTGGCGAGGATCGCCGGACGGATGGCGCCGGCGTAATTGCCCAGGTGCGGGGTGCCGGTGGTGGTGATGCCGGTCAGGATACGGGTACGAGTCGTCATGGGTTATCGCTTGTCAGACTGCTGTCAATTCGAGAGGCGCGGCAGGAGCAGATCCTTGAGATCAGTCAGCTTGCCATGAAAAAAGTGTCCGCATTCTGCCACTTTCAGCAGCTCATGGGGGCGCTGGAGCGCGTCGGACCATGTGTAGACAAGTTCGGGATCGACCACTTCGTCGGTTTCCGGCTGGATCACGGTCAGTTCGCCGCTGGTCGGCAGGGGCGCTTGCGCATCCAGGCGCATGACCGCCGGAGCAACCATGAACAGGTGCTTGAGCGCCTGGCCTTGGGCTTCCAGGCGTCCGCCAAGGGTGGCGGCGACGAAGCCGCCGAAGGAAAAACCAAACAGGGTCAGCGGCAGGTCCGGGTATTTTTCCAGCAACCAGGCGGCCGCGGCCTGGGCATCGTCCACTTCGCCGGTGCCCATGTCATGGCTGCCGGCACTGGCGCCGACGCCGCGATAATTGAAACGCAACGTAACCAGGCCGGCGTCGCGGGCGGTGCGTTGCAGGGTCGAGACCACTTTGTTGAGCATGGTCCCGCCCTGTACCGGGTTGGGATGGCAGATCAGCGCCAGGCCACGGGGCCCTTCGCTGTCCAGGTACAAGGCTTCCAGTTGGCCGACCGGGCCATCGATGACTACAGGGGTTTCGCGCATAAGCAAGGGAAAGAACTCCGTGACCCCGAATAGGGTCGACTCGTCTAGCTAAAAGTCTGTGCCTGGCATGATTGCGATGTTCTTCGCGGTATACAGCGCAGGTCCGAGCCGTTAACGTAAAGCAAAGCCGTTTATAGAGGAAGGACTCGTGGAACACTCGCTCTTAGTTTGGCTTTTGCCGACTCTTGCCCTGGTTGCCGGTGTCGCCATTGGTTTCCTGATTGCCCGACTGCTGCCTAACGCGGTGCCCAACAGCACCCAACGTCAGCTCGACGACATCCAGGAACGTTTCGACAGTTACCAGAATGAAGTGGTGACCCACTTCAACAGCACCGCTTCCCTGGTGAAAAAGCTCACCCAGAGCTACCAGGAAGTCCAGGATCATCTGTCCGAGGGCGCCAACCGCCTGGCCCTGGACGAGCAGACGCGCCAGCGCCTGCTGGCCGCCCTGCAAGCCGACACGGCGCAGACGCCACGGGAGCGCCTGACCCCGCCCAAAGGGATCCAGGAACCGCCACGGGACTACGCCCCCAAGGCCCCGAACTCCCCGGGGATGCTGGATGAGCATTACGGTCTGAAGAAGTAATTTTCCAGCAACACCAAAAAGCTCGCCCGATCGCATGATCGGGCGGGCTTTTTTTCGATTTTTTTCTACCGCGATTTGCTTCCCTGTGGCGAGGGAGCTTGCTCCCGCTGGCATGCGCAGCAGGCCCGGAACCGGCCAATGCGGTGTATCTGGAGGATTGAGGTGAATGGTCTGGGGGCCGCTTCGCTGCCCAGCGAGAGCAAGCTCCCTCGCCACAGAAGACCGAACGTCAGTCACAAAGGGGGCCATGTTTCCATGCCCCCGTTTCCATAGCGCCCAGCGCTTATGGATATTGCTGGTAAGTCTGCCCCTGCTGCTGCGGCGCCTGGTACTGCTGCCCCGGAATCGCCTTGAGGTTGACTTCGACCCGACGGTTTTGCGCACGGCCATTGACATCGGCGTTGCTCGCCACCGGGTTGTCAGGGCCGGCGCCACGGGCTGAGAGGTTGGCACCGCTGACGCCTTGGGACGTCAGGTAGGTCGCCACGCTCTGCGCGCGGCGCTGGGACAGGTCCATG
>NZ_JBHFJB010000059.1:4353-6878 GCF_057334555.1 Pseudomonas sp. AGC41 | reverse complement strand
CCCACAGGAGGGCTGCGGTTACTTGGGTTCTGTGCTCGCTTAAGACCGAAAATGTGGGAGCGAGCCTGCTCGCGAAGCGGTGTCACAGCCGCTGGGTATCTGACCGGTCGCTACCCTTTCGCCTTGATCGCATACATCCCACCCGCAATCACCAGACATGCTCCCACCACCGTCCAGGTGTCGGGCAGCTCACCGAATACCAGCAGGCCAATCAGTGTGGCGAACACCAGCAGGCTGTAGTTGAACGGCTGGAGTGTGGCCGCGGTTGCGTACTTCAGCGCCTGGAGTAATAGCAGCTGGGCCACAACGCCGGTAACTGAAAGCACCGCGATCAGCCCCCATTGCGCCGGGCTCGGTGTTACCCAACCTGGAAGACCCGAAAGGGTGATCGCTATCGCGCCGAAAAAACCCATGTAAAGCATGTTCGTAGCGAACGAGTCCTGCCGGCTGATTCGACGGGTCAGCACGCTGAAAACGGCGAAACCCAGGGCAGACAACAGCGGGATAAGCGCCGCGAGTTGAAAGACACCGGAGCCGGGGCGAAGGATAATCAGCGTACCGGTGAAGCCGATGGCGGCGGCAATCCATCGACGCACACCAATGAACTCACCGAGAAACGCCCCCGCCAACGCCAGTGTCATCAAGGGGAACACCGTGTACAGGGCGTGCATCTCAGCGAGCCCCAGATAGCGCAGCCCGAGTCCAAACAAGGCACTTTCACCCACTCCGATCAATGCACGGATGACCTGCTGGTAAGGATGGTGGCTTCGCCAGGCAGCCCGCAAGCTGCCCTGATAAATGCAAAAGCCGACAGCGAAACCCAGGAAGACCCAATAGCGCACCATGACCAGCTGCGCGATCGGGAGATCTTTGACCAGCACTTTGGTGACCCCATCCTGCGCGGCAAAGATCAGCATCGATAGAAGGCACAGGACGATACCTGACCGCGATCGCGGGGCGTCACGATCATGCACCGCGCGCATCAGCCTCGGCCGACGTTATCGGGGCGGTGTCTTCGGATAGATTGCTATCTGCGCGCCGCCTCGCGATGCTGTGGCGCAACCGATCACGCTCCAGCGCTTCAACGGCCACGAGTGCTTCGACACCGGCCCCGGCTTCGACTTTCTCAATGAAGTTCAAAATGGCCTTTTTCATGAACCAGTGCGAGGTCCGGTCCAGCCTGGCCGATGCCGATTTCAGCCTGGCGCGCGTTTCCTGATCCAATTTGATACCCAGTGTCGTGACTGTCATCACTCAGCCCCTGAATAGAAACAAGCCCTCGCCCTACGTACACATGCGAGAGGACTCGGCAGGCGGTGCCCTTGACGCTAGACCAAGGGCACCGGACTGCAACAACTATCGGATAACAACGGCCATTACGGGGCTGGCGTAGCGGAAGCCGTCTGGTTACCGAACATCGCTTCGAAGCGCGGTTTGTTCGCCGCGTAGTACTCGGCAACCACCTTGTCCGCCGTACTTTCACGGGCATCCGCCATCAATTTCTCAAGGTCCGCTTTCGGGATCTTGAAGTTGGCGAAGAAGCGCGCCACGTCCGGATGCTCGGCGCTGAAACCTTTGCGTGCGATCGCGTGGATCTGCTCGGCGCCACCGAATATCTGCTTCGGATCATCCAGATAACGCAGCGGCCATTTGGCGAACATCCAGTGAGGGCTCCAGGCGTTGACCAACGACCACTTGTCCCGTTTGATGTTGCGATCTAGCTCACTCAGCATGCCGGACTCCGAAGACGCGACCATCTTGTAGCCGTCGAGCTTGTATTCCTTGATGGCTTTTTCCGTCAGCTTGTACTGACCATTGCCCACTTCCGAGGTGAGGATCTTGCCGCCAAGTTTTTCCCGCACTTCGGGTTTGTTGAGGTCTTCGACACTGGCAATTTCACTGGTAGGAATCGAGGTAGGCACCGCCATGCCGATCCGGCCTTCATACAGCACGCCGAGGTCTTCGAGCTTGTCCTTGTACTTGTCATAGAAGGACTTGTGGGTGCTCGGCAGCCAGACCATCGGGATCAGGTCGATGTTGCCGTTAGCCAGCGCCTGGAACTGGATGCCGATATCGGCCAGGACCAACTTGACCGGTTGCTTGAGATGATCCTGCAACGCAGTATTCGCCAGCTTCACCGCGATTTCCGTGTCCGACCAGTTCACCCAGCCGATACGGATGGGCGCGGGTTCCTCGGCTTGAGCGATCAGACTGCCGCAGGCCAATGCAAGGCCGGCAAACCAGCCGATAAAAGTTTTACGGGGTAACGTCATCATGTGCATCTCCGCAGACTGTATTAATAGTTATTGGCAGGGCAGCAGAAGCATTCATTCCATCACGACCGCGGGCGGCCATGGGTAAGTTCTAATTATGAAATCACGGCTATCGAGTGTGGCTTACCCTCCTCCGCCCGTTGGCGGGTTGAATCTTTCAAGGTTGTCGATAAACCCGTGGGGGGGGGGGGGGGTCCCGCTGGGTCGCGCAGCGGCCCCAGGTTTTGCGGCTGCTGCGCAGCCGAGCGGGAG
>NZ_JBHFJB010000059.1:0-4333 GCF_057334555.1 Pseudomonas sp. AGC41 | reverse complement strand
CCCCCCCCCCCCCCCCCCCCCACGGGTTCGTCGTTTTACGTCGCGAATTCACAATGCCCTTTCGAGTGCCGGCAACGCCTCGAACAAATCCGCCACCAACAGGTAATCCGCCACTTGGGCAATCGGTGCCTCGGCGTCCTGGTTGATCGCGACGATGACCTTTGAACCGCTCATGCCCGCCAGGTGTTGTATGGCGCCACTGATGCCTGCGGCAATGTAAAGCTTTGGCGCGACGATCTTGCCCGTCTGCCCGACCTGCAAATCGTTGGGTGCGAACCCCGAATCAACAGCAGCGCGGGAGGCCCCCACGGCACCGCCGAGCTTGTCGGCCACCCGCTCGATCAAGGCGAAGTTCTCTTTGCTCTGCATCCCGCGGCCACCGGAGACGACGACGCGGGCGCTCGACAGATCGGGCCGTTCGCTGGTCGTCAGTTGTTCGCTCACCAAACGCACATTGCTGGCGCTTTGTCCGCCGTCCACTGCAACCACTTCGCAGGGTTTGTCATGGGATAACGCCTGGGCGAATGCCGAAGCGCGCACCGTGAGCAACTTGATCGGATCCAGTGACTGCACCGTGGCGATGGCATTGCCGGCATAAATGGGTCGCTGGAAAGTGTCCGCCGAGACGATGCGGGTGACGTCGGAAAGCATGCCCACATCCAGGCTCGCCGCGACTCTCGGCAGCAGATTGCGACCCATGCTGCTGGCGTCGGCAACGACGTGTGTATACCCCTCGGCCACCAGCGCAGTGATCAGCGGCTGGACGTTTTCAGCCAGGGCATTTTCGAACACCGCCGCTTGTGCGAGCAGCACCCGGTCCAGGCCCTGGGCCAGCGCTGCCTGTTGCGACACGGCCGAGGCGTTCGTCCCGCCCATCACCAGCAGATCCGTTTCAGCCCCCAACGCCACGGCAGCGCTCACGGCGCTCCAGGTGCCTGCCGTCAGTTGACCGGCACTGTGCTCGGCGATCACCAATGTGCGCATCAAATCACCCCCGCAACGGTTTTCAGTTTATCCACCAACTCGGTCACCGAAGCGACCGTGATCCCTGCTTTGCGTACAGGTGGAGCGACAACACCCAACAATCGAGCGTGCTGCTTCACGTTTGCGCCCAAGCTGTCGGCGGCAATGGTTTCCAAGGGCTTTTTCTTGGCTTTCATGATGTTCGGCAACGAGGCGTAGCGCGGTTGATTCAGGCGCAGATCGCAGGTCACCACGGCCGGCATTGAGAGCGCGACCACCTGGCTGCCCCCATCGACCTCACGCTCGACGAGCCATTGCCCGTCGACATGATTGACTGCCGAGGCGTAAGTGGCCTGACCGCTGCCGATCAACTGCGCGACCATTTGCCCGACCTGGTTGTTTTCCTGGTCGATCGCCTGCTTGCCGAACAGGATCAGTTGCGGTTGTTCCTGATCGATCACTTTGCACAGGTACTTGGCGACATTAAGCGGCTCGAGAATCGCGCCGGTCTCGACCAGAACTGCGCGCTCCGCGCCAAGTGCCAACGCCATGCGCAGTTGTTCCTGGGCGGCCGATGTGCCCACCGAAACCACCACCACTTCGGTTGCCAGGCCTTTTTCCTTGAGGCGAATCGCCTCTTCCACCGCGATCTCGCAGAACGGATTCAAGGCCATTTTCACGCCGTTGAGCTCAACGTCTGAACCGTCAGCCTTGACCCGGACTTTCACATTCGGGTCGATGGCGCGCTTTACCGCAACGAGCACTTTCATGGTCTTTGCACAGCCCCCTTGCACTTGGTTCGATGCGCGATGACCGGCGCGCACGCGCCGGATCATCCCTGTTTCGACTGGATGGTAATCCTGGTTTTTCCCCCACGCAAGAAAAATGTACACCTGTGTCTCAATCGTTGACACACATGAACATTGCACATACCGTTATGTCAAAACCACGCCTGATGTTCTGTTCCCGGAGCAACACCATGTCCAGCGATCCTCTGCTGCAGCCCTACAAAATCAAGCATCTGACCCTCAAGAATCGGATCATGACCACCTCCCACGAGCCCGCGTATCCCGTGGATGGCATGCCGAAGGATCTGTACCGCGCCTATCACGTCGAACGGGCGAAGGCCGGCGTTGCGCTGACCATGACCGCGGGCTCCGCTGCGGTTTCACGGGACAGCCCGCCGGTGTTCAACAACGTCTTGGCGTACAAGGACGAAGTGGTCAAATGGATGAAGGACCTGACCGACGAATGCCACGAACATGGCGCTGCGGTGATGATTCAACTGACCCACCTGGGGCGGCGCACGCGCTGGGACAAGGCTGATTGGCTGCCGGTCGTCTCGCCGTCCCATCGCCGCGAAGCGTCCCACCGGGCCTTCCCGAAAAAGATGGAAGACTGGGACATCGACCGGATCGTCAAGGATTACGTGGACGCCGCCGAACGCATGAAGGCCGCCGGTCTCGACGGTTTGGAACTGCAGGCCTACGGGCACCTCATGGATCAATTCTGGTCGCCACTGACCAACGATCTCGACGGCCCCTACGGTGGTTCGCTGGAAAACCGCATGCGCTTCACCTTCGATGTGTTGCGCGGCATCCGCCAGCGTTGCGGTGAGGACTTCCTGCTGGGGGTGCGCTACACCGGCGACGAAGACCTGCCCGGCGGCTTCGGCGCCAGCGATGGCCTGCAGATTTCCCACATGCTCAAGGACAGCGGGCTGGTTGATTTCCTCAACGTCGTACGCGGGCACATCGATACCGATGCCGGCCTCACCGACGTGATCCCGATCCAGGGCATGCGCAACTCGCCGCACCTGGATTTTGCTGGCGAGATCCGCTCAGCCACCGGTTTCCCGACCTTTCATGCGGCGAAGATCCCGGATGTCGCCACGGCGCGACACGCCATCGCCTCGGGCAAGGTCGACATGATCGGTATGACCCGCGCGCACATGACCGACCCGCATATCGTGCGCAAGATCATCGAAAAACGTGAAGAAGAGATCCGCCCCTGCGTTGGCGCCAACTATTGCCTGGACCGCATCTATCAGGGCGGCGCCGCGTATTGCATCCACAACGCCGCCACCGGGCGCGAAACCACCATGCCCCACGAAATCCCCAAGGCGCCGCTCAAGCGCAAGGTGCTGGTGATCGGCACCGGCCCGGCGGGCCTGGAGGCGGCACGGGTGGCCGGCGAGCGCGGCCATGAAGTCACCGTGTTCGAAGTGGCCGACCAGCCAGGCGGGCAGATCCGCCTGACCGCACAGAGCGAACGACGCCGCGAAATGATCAGCATCATCGACTGGCGCATGGCGCAATGTGAACGCCTCGGCGTGAAGTTCCAGTTCAACACCTGGGCCGAAGCCGAGACGGTGATGGCCGAGGAACCGGACGTGGTGATCGTCGCCACGGGCGGTCTGCCCCACACCGAGGTGCTCAAGCAAGGCAACGAGCTGGTGGTGTCGACCTGGGACATCATTTCCGGCGATATCAAGCCCGGCCAGAACGTGCTGATCTTCGACGACGCCGGCGACCACGCGGCGCTACAGGCAGCCGAGATCATCGCCAGCAGCGGCGCGAAACTGGAAATCGTCACGCCCGACCGCTCGTTCGCACCGGAGGTGATGGCGATGAACCTGGTGCCTTACATGCGCAGCCTGCAAGACCTGAACGTCACCTTCACCGTCACCTATCGGGTCGATTCCGTGGAAAAACGCGACGGCCAGCTGGTCGCCAGCTTCGGCAGCGACTACGGCCAGGTGCACAAGCAACGCGTGGTCGATCAGGTGGTGGTCAACCACGGCACCCTGCCCCTGGACGATTTGTACTTTGAGTTGCGGCCGCATTCGAGCAACAGCGGCGCGGTCGAGCAGCACAACCTGATCGCCGGGAAAACCCAGGATATCGTGACCAACCCCGAAGGCCGCTTCCAACTGTTCCGGATCGGCGACGCGGTGTCGGCGCGCAATACCCACGCGGCCATCTACGATGCGCTGCGGCTGGTCAAAGACATCTGAACCATGCCCGGATAAGGATCGGGGCTCTGCATTGAACAGGAAAATCGGTAAACCCGTGGCGAGGGAGCTTGCTCCCGCTGGGCTGCACAGCAGACCCGCTTTCGAATTCCCTCCCGGGCTCTCGTGGCTGGGCAGAGAATGCCTACGCGGCTTACGCACGGGACCTGGATGGGAACAAGCTGGCGGTGTATTGCTTCAAGGCTGGGTAAGGCGCTGGGATAAAGTCGGCAAGCATGGCGAATGTGGTGGCCTCTTCGCGAGCAGGCTCGCTCCCACAGGGTTCTGTGTTGCAAAGCAATTTTGTGATTGATGCAGATCCAAATGTGGGAGCGAGCCTGCTCGCGAAGACGGTGG
>NZ_JBHFJB010000058.1:6192-11390 GCF_057334555.1 Pseudomonas sp. AGC41 | reverse complement strand
TACACCTCAAAGCCCCTCGAATCGAGAAGCTCGAACAGCGGTATCCAATAGACACCGGTGGCTTCCATCGCCACGACTTTGATTTTCAGCGATTCCAGCCATTCGGCCAGCTTCACCAAATCCTCAGTAAAGGCCGGAAAACAACGAACCGGCTTGTCGCTTTGATCGGGATTGACGCCGACCCAGTGCTCGCGGCTGCCAATATCGATACCGGCACAATGAGGGTGAACGACTTCAAATCGTTTCTGCTGCTTCTTGCGCGCCATGACAATTCCTCGCAGGATTGAACGGCGCGCGGGGCACACGGTGTCGAACGGATTCACTCTCTCATACGTGGTCACAGCTTGCTGTGCCTACAACGACTCCACGCCGATACCGTGCCGGCCACTCTCCCTCGCGGGTGCGCACACACCAGTGATAGCTACGGCCTCTGTCCCCGCGCGCACCCAATATTAAGCCGAACACTTGTTTGCTGCGCGACAGCGCAGCGTCGGCGACGCGGCGGGGACTCCCTCGCCACAAAAGCGCTTTCGCCATGTAAATGGGTTGGCGGGAGATGCCTTAGCCGAGCACCACCAACCGATTCGGCAACTCATTGCGCGCATGGGTCACCGGTACGTGTTCCTTGAGCAGTTCGCCGCAGGCTTCGATGCACGTCACAAAGCCCTGCAACGTCTGCCCCTGGCGAACCTGCTGAGTAAACGCCGCGACAATCGCCTCCCAATGTTTATTGTCGAGCCGCTTGGAAATGCCCTCGTCCACCAGGATTTCCACATACCGCTCGGCCTCGCAAACGAAGATCAGCATGCCCGTGCCGTCCACCGTGTGGTGCAGGTTCTGCTCGAGAAATTGCCGGCGCGCCAGGTTCGACGCTCGCCAGTGGCGTACCGAGCGAGGGATCAGGTGCGTGGTGATGGCGGGAATGCGAAACAGCAGGCACAACCCGATGAAACTGCCCCATTGCACCAACAGCAAGCTGTGCAGGGTCAGCCAGCCGGTGAGGTAATGCGCCACGCCGGGCACCACCAAGGCCAGCAGGCTGGCCCAGAGCAGTGGGATGTAGGCGTAGTCGTCGGCGCGGGCAGCGAGCACCGTCACCAGTTCGGCATCGGTGTCACGCTCGACCCGGGCAATGGCCTCGGCCACCTTGCGTTGTTCGTGTTCAGTCAGTAATGCCATGTCAAGAATGCCTGCTCATTATTATGCTCACCAGCCGCCCGACGAACCGCCGCCACCAAAACTGCCTCCGCCACCGCTGAAGCCCCCGCCTCCGCCGCCACCGAAGCCACCGCCGCCGCTTCTATAACTGCTACCACCAGAACCGCCGCCACTGGGCAAAATACCAAGCAACTGGCAAACGCCGATCGTCAGGATGACCAGCATCACCAGGAAGATGATCAGCCCCGGATGCCGTTCGATGAAATCGCCCTCAGCCGACCCTGCCGTGTACGCAGGGGCCGGCTCATCCAGCGGACTGCCGCCCAACACCACGAGCATCGCCGCGACGCCGTCGCTGATGCCCTTGGCGAAATTTCCCGTCTTGAAGGCCGGGGTGATGACCTGATTGATGATGACCGAGCTCTGGGCATCGGTCAGCCGATCTTCCAGGCCGTACCCCACTTCGATCCGCAGTTTACGGTCATCGCGGGCGACGATCAGCAGCGCGCCGTTGTTTTTATCCTTCTGCCCGATGCCCCAGTGGCGGCCTAATTGGTAACCGAAGTCTTCGATGCTGGCGCCCTGCAGGTCCGGCAGAGTGACGACAACCACCTGCTCACTGGTCGCCTGCTCATGGGCCTTGAGTTGCTCATCGAGTTGCGTGCGCACCGCGGGCTCCAGCATCTGGGCGGTGTCGACCACCCGCCCGGTCAAGGCCGGGAACTTCAATTCGGCCTGGGCCGTAACTGCGAACACCCAGAGCAACAGCACCAGGCCAAACTTCAACGCGCGCATTGGAACCTCATCCGTGGGAATGCCATAGCCTGTGGAACAACGATCAGAACTTCACTTCAGGGGCTCTTTCGGCATTCGGGCTGGTCGCCTCGAAGGTTTCGCGGATCGGCAAGTCGCTGTACATCACGCTGTGCCACAGGCGGCCGGGGAACGTGCGGATTTCGGTGTTGTACTTCTGCACCGCCAGGATGAAATCGCGACGCGCCACGGCAATGCGGTTCTCGGTGCCTTCGAGTTGCGATTGCAAGGCCAGGAAGTTCTGGTTGGCCTTCAGGTCCGGGTAGCGCTCGGACACCACCATCAAGCGGCTCAACGCCCCACTCAACTGATCCTGGGCTTGTTGGAACTGCTTGAGTTTTTCCGGATTATCCAAGGTATTGGCATCGACCTGGATCGAGGTGGCCTTGGCCCGCGCTTCGATGACTGCGGTCAGGGTTTCCTGCTCATGCCGGGCGTAGCCCTTGACGGTTTCCACCAGGTTGGGAATGAGGTCGGCGCGGCGTTGGTATTGGTTCTGCACCTGGCCCCAGGCAGCCTTGGCCTGTTCATCCAGCGTCGGGATGTTGTTGATGCCGCAACCGGCCAGCAATGTTGTGAAGAGCATCAGGGCCAGCATTTGCAGGCCGCGAAGGTGGTTCAGTCGTGGATTCATCGGATCGAGCGCTCCCTTGCATTGCATTAAAAAAACACCGCCACCTATCTTACCGGCGTCTGGGGCATAATCGCCGCCGCACTGGATTGAATCGGGTCGATGGGCTAAAAGATGCCCGGTGCGAAACTTAGTTCATCCCCATGGGTTCGAAAGTGTGCTGCATTTATCCGGATACACCCGAACAACAATAGCCGCTCCTCACATTTAGGCTGACCGGCGTGTCCTGTTCACCGCCCTTTAGGCTTGCGAGAAAAACATTCATGAAGAAGCTGTGTCTGCTGGGCCTGTTTGTCACCCTGGCCACTCAACCCGTATTAGCCGACAACCTGCCAGCCCCCATAGAGAACAAGGACGCTTTCATCAGCAACCTGATGAAGCAAATGACCCTCGAGGAAAAGATCGGCCAGCTGCGCCTGATCAGCATCGGCCCGGAAATGCCCCGGGAGATGATCCGCAAGGAAATCGCCGCGGGTAACATCGGTGGTACGTTCAACTCCATCACCCGCGACGAAAACCGTCCGATGCAGGACGCGGCCATGCGCAGCCGGCTGAAGATCCCGATGTTCTTCGCCTATGACGTGATTCATGGCCACCGCACGATTTTCCCGATCCCCCTGGCTCTCGCTTCGAGCTGGGACATGGACGCCATCTACCGCTCCGGCCGTATCGCGGCCAAGGAAGCGGCGGCCGACAGCCTGGACATCACCTTCGCACCAATGGTGGATATTTCCCGCGACCCGCGCTGGGGCCGCACCTCCGAAGGTTTCGGCGAGGACACTTACCTGGTGTCGCGCATTGCCGGGGTGATGGTCAAGGCGTTCCAGGGCAGCGGCGCCAACGCCGCCGACAGCATCATGGCCAGCGTCAAGCACTTCGCCCTGTATGGCGCGGTGGAAGGCGGCCGGGACTACAACACCGTGGACATGAGCCCGGTGAAAATGTACCAGGACTACCTGCCGCCCTACCGCGCCGCTATCGACGCCGGTGCAGGCGGGGTGATGGTCGCGCTGAACTCCATCAACGGCGTGCCGGCCACCGCCAACACCTGGCTGATGCACGACCTGTTGCGCAAGGAATGGGGCTTCAAGGGCCTGGCCGTCAGCGACCACGGGGCGATTTTCGAGTTGATCAAGCATGGCGTCGCCCGGGACGGTCGCGAAGCGGCAAAACTGGCGATCAAGGCCGGCATCGACATGAGCATGAACGACTCGCTCTACGGCAAAGAGCTGCCAGGGCTGCTCAAGGCTGGCGAAATCGAACAGAGCGACCTCGACAATGCGGTCCGCGAAGTGCTGGCCGCCAAGTACGACATGGGCCTGTTCAAGGACCCGTACCTGCGCATCGGCAAGGCCGAGGATGACCCGGCCGACGTCTATGCCGACAGCCGCATGCACCGCGCCGATGCCCGTGACGTGGCGCGCCGCAGCCTGGTCCTGCTGGAAAACCGCAACCAGACCCTGCCCTTGAAAAAAACCGCAAAAATCGCCCTGGTCGGTCCACTGGCCAAGGCCCCGATCGACATCATGGGCAGCTGGGCCGCCGCCGGTCGCCCGGCGATGTCGGTCACCGTGTACGACGGCATGGCCCGTGCGCTGGGCGGCGAGTCGAAGCTGATCTACGCCCGTGGCGCCAATATCACCGGCGACAAGAAGGTGCTCGACTACCTCAACTTCCTCAATTTCGACGCACCGGAAGTGGTGGACGACCCGCGCCCGGCCCAGGAGCTGATCGATGAAGCGGTGAAAGCCGCCAAGGAAGCCGACGTGGTCGTGGCCGCCGTGGGCGAGTCCCGTGGCATGTCCCACGAATCCTCAAGCCGCACCGAGCTGAACATCCCGGCCAGCCAGCGCGAGCTGATCAAGGCCTTGAAAGCCACCGGCAAACCCTTGGTGCTGGTGCTGATGAACGGCCGTCCGCTGTCGCTGCTGGAAGAACAACAGCAAGCCGATGCGATCCTGGAAACCTGGTTCAGCGGCACCGAAGGCGGCAACGCCATTGCTGACGTGCTGTTCGGCGACTACAACCCGTCGGGCAAGCTGCCGATCACCTTCCCGCGCTCGGTCGGGCAGATTCCTACCTACTACAATCACCTGAGCATCGGCCGGCCGTTCACGCCGGGCAAGCCGGGCAACTACACCTCGCAATATTTCGACGACACCACCGGCCCGCTCTACCCGTTCGGCTATGGCTTGAGCTACACGACGTTCAGCCTGTCGGATATGGCCTTGTCGTCCACCACGCTGAACAAGACCGGCAAGCTCGATGCCAGCATCACCCTGCAAAACACCGGCGAGCGTGACGGTGAAACCGTGGTGCAGCTGTACATCCAGGATGTGACCGGGTCGATCATCCGTCCGGTGAAAGAGCTGAAGAACTTCCGCAAGGTGATGCTCAAGGCCGGCGAGAAGAAAGTCATCCACTTCGACATCACCGAAGACGACCTGAAGTTCTTCAACGCCCAGCTCAAGTACGCTGCTGAACCGGGCAAGTTCAACGTGCAGATCGGCCTGGATTCCCAGGACGTGAAGCAGCAGAGTTTCGAGTTGCTCTGAGCCAGCCGCACCGCAATCCCCCTGTGGGGGGGGGGGGGGGG
>NZ_JBHFJB010000058.1:0-6123 GCF_057334555.1 Pseudomonas sp. AGC41 | reverse complement strand
GACTGTCGGACCGCTTTCGCGAGCAGGCTCGCTCCCACAGTTGTATCTACCGTGTCTGGACTAACCCCGTCGATCCAGCAGATTCACCACCAGCCGATCCACCCATCCCCACAACCGTTGTTTGACGCGCTTCCACAGCGGCCGGCGCTGCCAGGCGTCGAGGCTCACTTGCAGGCTTTGCTCGAAATCGCGCTCAAAACTGGCCGCCACCGCCTGGCTCAGCCCTGAGTCCAGCGCCTCCAGATTGGCTTCCAGGTTGAAGCGCAGGTTCCAGTGATCGAAATTGCACGAGCCGATGCTGACCCAATCGTCCACCAGCACCATTTTCAGGTGCAGGAAACACGGCTGGTATTCAAAGATCTTCACACCGGCCTTGAGCAGGCGCGGGTAATAACGATGGCCGGCGTAGCGCACGGAGGGGTGATCGGTGCGCGGGCCGGTCAGCAGCAGGCGCACATCGATGCCCCGGGCGGCGGCCTTGCGTAAGGAGCGACGCACGTTCCAGGTCGGCAGGAAATACGGCGTGGCCATCCAGATACGTTTCTGACCGCTGTTTAACGCCCGGGACAGCGATTGCAGGATGTCGCGGTGCTGGCGGGCGTCGGCATAGGCCACCCGGCCCATGCCCTCGCCCACCGGCGGAACACGGGGCAAGCGCGGCAAGCCGAAATTGGAAGCCGGTTTCCAGGCCCGACGATGGCGGTTGGCGAGCCACTGGCGGTCGAACAGAAGCTGCCAGTCGAGCACCAGCGGGCCGACGATTTCCACCATCACCTCGTGCCAGTCGCTTTGGTCTTCCAAAGGGTTCCAGAATTCGTCGGTGACCCCGGTGCCGCCGACCACCGCCAGGCGCTGATCGACCAGCAGCAGCTTGCGATGGTCGCGGTAAAGATTGCGCACCCAGCGCCGCCAGCTCAGGCGATTGTAGAACCGCAGCTCCACACCTGCCTCGACCAGGCGATTGCGCAGGCCCAGGGTAAACGCCAGGCTGCCGTAGTCGTCGAACAGGCAGCGCACGCGAACACCCCGCTCGGCGGCCTGGACGAGCGCCTGGACCATCGCCTCGGCGCAAGCGCCCGCCTCCACCAGATATAGCTCCAGTTCCACCTGTTCCTGGGCGCGGGCGATTTCCACCAGCATGCGCGGAAAGAACTGCGGACCGTCGATCAACAATTCGAAGCGATTGCCTTCGCGCCAAGGGAATACCGGGCCGCTCATGTCAGCGCGCCGTAAAGATCAGCACCGCATTCACCGGCACCGACAGGCTGATGGTCGACAATCCGGCCAGCGCGCGCAGCTTTTCCAGGCCCGGTCCCAGGTCGAAATCCGCCGCGTTGAGCACCACCGGCTCCAGGGTCACGACCTGGAAACGTCGCTCATCCAGGCGCGTCGCCAGCAGTTGGACGTTGTATTCGTGCTGCTTGCCATGCAGGTCCACCGTCACCGGCAGGCGCAGCTCCAACTGTGCGCCGTTGGCCAGGTCCTGGATCGGCATCAGGTCAAGCTGCGCGGTGATGGTGGCTTCGGCAAACTGCTTGATCTCGAACAGCTCGGCGCGCATGCGTTCGTCCCGCAGCGGGACGCCGCTGTTGACGGACTCCAGCTCGACCTCCAGCCGCGCCAGGCCCTTGGGCTGGACCTGGCCATGAAGCACGAGAAAGCGCTGGACCTCGGACACATTGCCGTTTTTGCTGCTGATAAACGAAAGCCGCGAGGATTCGCCATCCAGGTACCAGTCGGCCTGGGCCGGCAACGCGGCGCAGGCGATCAACAAGGTGGTGACAACGTGAGGGAGAAACCGCTTGAACATACAGACTCGGAGGGCAGAGAAACCTGTGGCGAACCTTAACCGGGCCGAGGGCGCTTGGAAACTGTCGGTTTCGACAATTGCCTTGGCTCGCCACAAAGGCAATCCATGAAGCAGCATTCAGGGTTCCAACCGACACCCCTGCCGCTCACCGATCCACCGCGCACTGTGGCTACGCCCCAACCCGCTGACGGTGACGCGCCTGGCTTCAACGGTCTCGAAAAAATCGCTGACGGGAACCGACTGCTTCACGTAGCCGCGGCAATAGTCGGCCGGCTGCCGCATCACATAGCGGCACGAGCAATATTCCTTGGCGGTGTAGGCGCTGATGATATCGGGGAAGGCCTGCAGCGCGACCCGCTCCAGCCAGACCCAACCGAACAGGGCAACGAGCAGCACCGACGCCAGGCTGAGCAACACGTTGCGTCTCATGGTCGCACCGCCCCGGCGAAGGCCGCCATGGCGCGCTTGAGCAATTCGTTGTGGCGGTAGCTGCCGTCGCGGTCGTCGCCGTAGCGCACGATCACCAGCCTGGCGCTGGGAATGATATACAGCGCCTGGCCCCAGTGGCCGAGCGCGGCGAACGTATCCGGCGGTGCGTCAGGCCAGGGGCGGAGGGTGGAGCCGGCACCGCGATTGAGCCACCAATGCCCGCCAGGCACGGCTTCGTCCTGGCCCGCCTGGAAACCGGCGAACGGCTCGCGATTGAATGCTATCCAGTCTCTGGGCACCAATTGGCGGTCGCCCCAGCGGCCATCGCGCTGCATCAACAAGCCGACACGCGCCAGGTCCTGCGCCGTGAGGTAGGCATAGGACGACCCGACAAACGTGCCGCTGGCGTCGGTTTCCCAGGTCGCATGGCGGATGCCCAGCGGTTCGAACAGGGCCGTCCAGGGGTAATCGGCATAACGCGCGGGGCCGACGATGGTTTTCAGCGCCGCCGCCAGCAGGTTGCTATCGCCACTGGAGTAACGGAACACTTGCCCAGGCGGGCTGAAGCTTTCATGCGCGGCAGTGAACGCCGCCATGTCGTGGCGTCCGCGCGTGTAGAGCATCGCCACGACCGATGAATTGAGCGGCGCGTATTCGTAGTCTTCCTGCCAGTCCAGGCCGCAAGCCCAATGAAACAGATCGGCCAGGGTCATGTCCGGGTGTCGCTGCAGCGGCGGGTAGTACTTGGCAGCGGGATCGTCCAGGGCAAACAGCCTTTCGCCGTAGGCCACGCCGAAGATTGTCGCCAGCAGGCTTTTACTGATGGACCAGGTCAGGTGCGGAGTCTGGGCGGTCGTGGGTCCGGCGTAACGTTCGTAGACCAGTCGCCCGTCCTGGATGGCCAGGAGCGCGTCGGTGCGGATGCCCTCGCGGGTGCTGTCATTCCTTTGGGTAAAGGCGTATTGCTCCAGCGCTTCGAGGGCCGGCCCAGTGGGCGTCGGGCCGGTTGGCCAGCGGTCTGACGGCCAGTCTTCAGCGCGGGCTGTGAGGGTCAACAGCAACAGCGGGAGCAACAGCCAGCGTTTGGGCATGCGTGGGGCTCGCAGGGTTGAACCTGCAGAGCCTAGCCAGGCTTGATGACAGTTTGTGTGTGGAGGGCGCCCGGTGGGAGCGAGCCTGCTCGCGAAAGCGCTGGATCAGTGGCATGGATGCAGGCTGACGCTCCGCTATTCGCCAGCAGGCTCGCTCCCACATAGATCCCGTCGCTGCAAAGGCTAGCCCAACGCCTTGGCCAGCCGCTTGGCCCGCGCACCCGCCGCAATCTCCATGACCCCTTTGTCGCGCCCCCACATTTCTCGCCACGACGCCGGCCCAGCGGCCAGTGCCTCATTCAATTCGGCGTCAAGCCCCTTGAACTGGGCGAACAGCCCACCCAGCAGTACATGCCCGGCCGCACTGGTGGGATTTTGCCGACTCACCTCCGCGCACCCCGCCAGCAACGCCAACAGACGCAGTTGCAGGGCCTGCGGCCAATCGCACTCCTGGCCCACGCCAAACAGCCAGGCGGCCATGGCGCTGAGCACATAAAGGTCTTCCAGGGTACGGAACGGTTTGACGTAGGCATCCCAGCCGTCCCCCGGGAGCACTTCGCACAACGCGCCATCGAGCAATACCCGAGCATGGCCGATGTCCGGCATCAAAGGGATGGCGGGGAGTTTTTCCAGGTTCACCCCGGGCTCACCGCCATAGACCACCGCCAGCTTCAGCCGCGGTGCTTCGCCGGCAGCTTCGCTTCGGGCCGCGATCAGCAGCCATTCGGCGGCGTCGCCCGCGGTGACGAAATCCTTGCGTCCATTCACCCGCAAGTCGCTGAGACGGGTCTGCATATCCGCCGGGCGCAGGCTGCGCTGCTCGGTGGCGCACAAGGCGCCGAGGCTCTGCGGCGCGCTTGGCCAGAGCGCCCGCAGGGCCGCCTGGTAACCCACCAGGAACGCGAGCCCCGGCGTGGCCATCAACCTTGCGCCGGCCACCGCCAGCTCGAATGGCGTGACCGGCCCCAGCCGTTGCAACAAGCCCGCGTGACCTTCCGCCAGATCCACAAAGGCAGGCAACCGCTCGCCGCGTTCGATCAGGGTTTGCCAAGGCATGGGGGTTCCTCGTGGGCTGTCATATAAGCATCACCAAAGCTTCATGGCGATGACACCGGGGCTACATAGCCTGACTTTGCACAACATGGCTGCATAAAGAAAGTCGATTGGCTCACCCCAAGACGGGTGTAAAGCCCGCACGGAGATTCGCTATGACTCAGATCGCCCGCATCAGCGACACCGGCAATGAACGCCGCCTGCAAGCCGAACGCCTGATTGGCGCCAAGGCCTTGCAAGAAGCACAGGCCTTGCGCTTCAACGTCTTCAGCGGCGAATTCAACGCCAAGCTCAAAGGCGCGGAACTGGGTCTGGACATGGATGACTATGATGTTCACTGCGCCCACATCGGCGTACGCGACCTGAACACCGGCCGCCTCGTGGCGACCACCCGCCTGCTCGACCACCAGGCCGCCAGCAGCCTGGGCCGGTTCTACAGCGAAGAAGAATTCAGCCTGCACGGGCTGGTCCATCTCCAGGGTCCGATCCTGGAAATCGGCCGCACCTGCGTCGACCCGGCCTACCGCAACGGCGGCACCATCGCGGTGCTCTGGGGCGAACTGGCCGAAGTCCTCAATGAAGGCGGCTACAGCTACCTGATGGGCTGCGCGAGCATTCCGATGCAAGACGGCGGCATCCAGGCCCAGGCGATCATGCAACGCCTGCGCGAACGCTACCTGTGCACCGAACACCTGCAAGCCGTGCCGAAAAAACCCTTGCCGGCACTGGACGTTCCGTCCAACGTCATCGCCGAGATGCCACCGCTGCTCAAGGCGTACATGCGCCTGGGCGCGAAGATTTGCGGCGAACCGTGCTGGGACGAGGATTTCCAGGTCGCCGACGTGTTCATCCTGCTCAAGCGCGACGAACTCTGCCCGCGTTATGCCCGTCATTTCAAGGCGGCGGTGTGATGAGCCGGCTGCGGGTGTACGGACGAATCGCGCGCGTGTTGCTGGTCGTCGCACTGGGCCTGGCCATGGCCAGTGTGTTCGGGCTGCTGGAACGCCTGGGGCTGGCCCATTCGATGGAGCGCCGCCAGCGCTGGTCGCGGTTTTTCATGGCGCGACTGAGCAATGCCCTGCCGTTTCGCGTCACCGTTCATGGACACCTGCCCAAACAGCCGATGCTGTGGGTCAGCAACCATGTGTCCTGGACCGACATTCCGCTGCTGGGCATGCTCACGCCGCTGTCGTTCCTGTCCAAGGCTGAAGTGCGCACCTGGCCGGTCGCTGGATGGCTGGCGGCCAAGGCCGGCAGCCTGTTCATCCGGCGCGGCTCGGGCGACAGCCAGTTGATTCGCAAACAGATGAGCCGTCATCTGGAGCAAGCGCATCCGTTGCTCATGTTCCCCGAGGGCACGACCACCGACGGACGTTCGCTGCGCACGTTCCATGGGCGCCTGCTGTCGGCGGCCATCGATGCCGACGTGGCCTTGCAACCGGTGGCGATCCGTTACCTGCGCAACGGCGAACCCGACTTGCTGGCTCCGTTCATTGGCGATGATGACCTGCTGTCGCACCTGATGCGCCTGTTTGCCAATGACCTGGGCGACGTGGAAATCCACTTGCTCGAGCCCATCGCCTGCCACGGCCAGGAACGCGCGGCCCTGGCATTCCAGGCGCAACAGGCGGTGCACAAGGCGCTGTTCGGAACGATTCCAGAGAAACAGCAAGTGCCGGTACGGCCTGCGGCGATTGCGGCTTGATCCGAACGCGCATGAGCCGCCTGTGGGAGCGAGCC
>NZ_JBHFJB010000057.1:0-5763 GCF_057334555.1 Pseudomonas sp. AGC41 | reverse complement strand
GTGTACGCCGCTAAACCCTGTGGGAGCGAGCCTGCTCGCGAAGGCGTTAGCCAAGACACCGCATTACTTGTCCTGAAACTCCGCCGCCCGCTTGGCCACGAACGCCGCCATGCCTTCTTTCTGATCCTGCGTGGCAAATGCCGCGTGGAATACCCGGCGTTCAAAACGCACGCCCTCGGACAGGCTGACTTCGAAGGCGCGGTTGACGCTTTCCTTGACCATCATGCTGATGGGCACCGATTTGGAGGCGATCAGGGCCGCGGTTTTCAGGGCTTCGTCCAGCAGCTCGTCAGCCGGAACGATGCGCGCCACGATGCCGCAACGCTCGGCTTCCACCGCGTCGATGAAGCGTCCGGTCAGGCACATTTCCATGGCCTTGGCCTTGCCCACCGCACGGGTCAGGCGTTGGGTGCCGCCCATGCCCGGCAGCACGCCGAGATTGATTTCCGGCTGGCCGAACCTGGCGTTGTCACCGGCCAGGATGAAGTCGCACATCAGCGCCAATTCGCAGCCACCGCCCAAGGCAAAACCGTTTACCGCCGCGATGATCGGCTTGCGGCGATTGGCAACCCGGTCGCTGTCGCTGAACAAATCGTCCAGGTAGATCTGCGGATAGGTCAGTTCGGCCATCTCCTTGATATCGGCGCCGGCGGCAAAGGCTTTTTTCGAGCCGGTCAGGACGATGCAGCCGATCTTCGGATCCGCTTCCAGGCGGTCCAGTACCTGGTTCAGCTCGCTGACGATCTGCGCATTCAGGGCGTTCAGCGCCTGGGGCCGGTTGAGAGTGATCAGGCCAACACGGTCCTTGATCTCCAATAAAATCGTTTCGTAGCTCATGGGGGACTCCTGTTCAAAGGTTGCGCGAAATGACCATGCGCTGAATGTCGCTGGTGCCTTCGTAGATCTGACAGACCCGCACGTCGCGGTAGATGCGCTCCAGCGGGAAATCTTTGAGGTAACCGTAGCCACCGAGGGTTTGCAAGGCCATGGAGCAGACCTTCTCGGCCATTTCCGAGGCGAACAACTTGGCCATGGACGCCTCTACCAGCGCCGGCTGGCCGGCATCGCGCAGCGCGGCGGCGTAGTGCACCATCTGCCGCGCCACGGCGATCTGGGTCGCCATGTCGGCCAGGCGGAACGCCACGGCCTGATGCTCGATGATCGGCTTGCCGAAGCTCTGGCGTTCACGGGCATAGTCGCGTGCGGCTTCGAACGCCGCACGGGCCATGCCCACCGACTGCGCCGCGATGCCGACCCGCCCGCCTTCGAGGTTCGCCAGGGCGATCCTGTAGCCATCGCCCTCCTCCCCGAGACGATTGGCCACCGGCACCTTCACGTCCTCGAAAAGGATCTGGCAGGTGTCGGAAGCGTGCTGGCCGAGTTTGTCCTCGACCCGCGCGACGCTGTAGCCCGGCGAATCGGTGGGCACGATGAACGCACTGATGCCACGCTTGCCGGCGCTCGGATCGGTGACGGCAAACACGATGACCACGCCAGCGTTCTGCCCGGACGTGATGAACTGTTTGCAACCGTTGAGCACGTAATGATCGCCCTCCAGCCGCGCCCGCGTCTTCAGGCTGCTGGCGTCGGAGCCAGCCTGGGGCTCGGTCAGGGCGAAAGCGCCGAGCATCGCGCCACTGGCCAGCGGCGTGAGGAAACGGGCCTTTTGCTCGTCGGTGCCGAATTTGAGGATCGGCACACAGCCTACCGAGTTGTGCACGCTCATGATCGTCGAGCAGGCGCCATCGCCGGCGGCGATTTCTTCCAGCGTCATCGCGTAGGCCAGGTAACCGGTGTCGCAACCGCCCCACTGTTCCGGAACCAGCATCCCGAAAAAACCCAGCTCGGCCATTTCACCAATGGCTTCCCTGGGAAAGCGGTGCTCGCGGTCCCACTCGGCCGAGAACGGTTTCAAGCGCTCCTGGGCGAACTGCCGGGCCATGTCACGGATTTGAGTCTGTTCTTCAGTCGCAAGCATGGGGGCTCCTCAGTACAGGCATTCAACGGCCATGGCGGTGGCTTCGCCGCCGCCGATACAAATCGCCGCGACGCCGCGCTTGAGGCCTTTCTGGCGCAGGGCCGAGAGTAGCGTCACCAGGATCCGCGCGCCGGATGCGCCGATCGGGTGGCCCAGGGCACAGGCGCCGCCGTGGACGTTGACCTTGTCGTGGGGGATTTCCAGCTTGTCCATGGTCACCAGGCCGACCACGGCGAAAGCTTCGTTGACTTCGAACAGATCGACGTCGCCCAGCGCCCAGCCGGTCTTGCTCAGCAGTTTTTTCACCGCACCAATCGGTGCCGTGGGAAACAGGCCCGGGGCGTCGGCGAACGCGGCGTGGCCGTGAATCACCGCCAGCGGTTTCAGGCCGCGCTGCTGCGCCTGGCTCTGGCGCATCAGCACCAGGGCGGCGGCGCCATCGGAGATCGAGCTGGCGTTGGCCGCCGTTACCGTACCTCCGTCGCGGAACGCCGGCTTGAGCGTGGCGATCTTGTCGATCCGCGCCTTCGGTGGCTGCTCGTCGTGACGGATAGTGACCTGTTCCTTGCCGACCATGACCTGCACCGGCACGATCTCGGCGTCGAAGCTGCCGTCCTTGATCGCCTGCTGGGCACGGGTGGTGGACGCGATGGCGAAGGCATCCTGGGCTTCACGGCTGTAGCCGTTGGCCTCGGCGCAGTCTTCGGCGAAGGTGCCCATCAGGCGGCCCTTGTCGTAGGCGTCTTCGAGGCCGTCGAGGAACATATGGTCGAGCACCTTGCCATGACCCATGCGCAAGCCGCTGCGGGCACGATCGAGCAGGTACGGCGCGTTGGACATGCTTTCCATGCCGCCAGCCACTACCACTTCGGCGCTGCCGGCGACGAGCATGTCGTGGGCGAGGATCGCCGCTTCCATGCCTGATCCGCACATCTTGTTGAGCGTGGTGCAGCGGGTCGATTTGTCGAGCCCGGCGCCCAGCGCCGCCTGGCGTGCCGGCGCCTGGCCCTGCCCTGCGGCGAGCACGCAACCGAACAGCACTTCTTCGACCGCCTGTGGCGAAATGCCGGCGCGCTCCACAGCGGCCTTGATGGCGGCGGAACCCAGCTGCGGTGCGGTCAGGCTTTTCAGCTCGCCCTGGAAGCCGCCCATCGGGGTGCGGACGGCGCTGACAATGACAATCGGATCGTTGGACATGACAAATCCTCCTATTTGGCGGCCATGCGCAAGGCGCCGTCGAGACGGATCACCTCGCCGTTGAGCATGCTG
This sequence comes from Pseudomonas sp. AGC41, assembly GCF_057334555.1. Lineage (NCBI taxonomy): Bacteria > Pseudomonadati > Pseudomonadota > Gammaproteobacteria > Pseudomonadales > Pseudomonadaceae > Pseudomonas > Pseudomonas sp. AGC41. The sequence continues at coordinate 2,516 of NZ_JBHFJB010000057.1, read as the reverse complement.
TTTTCAATGATATGCCGGACCAGCGCGGCGTACTCGGCGGGTTTGCCCAGGCGCGGCGGGAACGGCACGCCGGCGGCCAGGGAGTCACGTACTTCCGGCGTCATGCCGGCCATCATCGGGGTTTCGAAGATCCCTGGCGCGATGGTCATTACGCGGATACCGAAGCGCGCCAGTTCACGGGCGGCTGGCAGGGTCAGGCTGGCAATCGCGCCCTTGGACGCCGCGTAGGCGGCCTGGCCGATCTGCCCGTCGAAAGCGGCTACCGAGGCGGTATTGATGATCACCCCGCGTTCGCCGTCGGCGTTGGCCTCGGTTTCGGCAATGGCCGCAGCGGCCAGGCGCAGCAGGTTGAAGCTGCCGATCAGGTTGACGTTGATCACTTGGCTGAAGCTGGCGAGCGCATGAGGACCGTTCTTGCCGAGGATCTTCTCCCCGCGCACGATGCCGGCGCAATTGACCAGCCCATTCAAGCCACCGAACGCATCCACCGTGGCCTTGACTGCCGCTGCGGCTGCCGCTTCGTCGCTGATGTCGGCGACCACGCTCTGACAACCGAGCTTTTGTGCCTGGGCGGCCACCGCTTCGGCGTTCAGGTCCACCAGCATCACCTTGGCGCCGGCCTTGACCAGCATTTCGCCGGTGGCCGCGCCGAGGCCGGAAGCACCGCCGCTGACGAGGAAAATCTTGTTGTCGATCTGCATCATGGTTTCCTTGGATTCAAGCTGAAACGTTCTGCGCCGCAGCCTCTTGAGCCTTGGCGATTTCCTGGTTGCGCAAGATAAAGCGCTGCAACTTGCCGCTGGGGGTCTTCGGCAAGTCGCTGACAAATTCGATTTCACGGGGGTACGCATGGGCCGCCAGGCGCTTGCGCACATGCTGGCGCAATTCTTCGGCCAGCTCCGGCGCGGCGCGGTACTGAGCGCTGAGCACCACGAAAGCTTTCACCAGCTCGGTGCGCTCAGGGTCGGGTTTGCCGATGACCGCGGCTTCCACCACGGCCGGGTGTTCGATCAGCGCGCTTTCCACGTCGAACGGGCCAACGCGATAGCCGGACGTCGTGATCACGTCATCGCTGCGGCCGACAAAGCTGATGCTGCCGTCCGGGTTGAACTCGACGGTATCGCCGCTCAGGTAATAATTGCCGACGAACGCCTTGGTCGGCCCGCCTTCGTAACCGGCGAACCAGCACATCGGCGACTGGCTGCGATCGACGGCAAGAATGCCTGGCTGCCCTACCCCCAACTCCTGTTGATTTTCATCCAGCACCACGATGCGGTGGCCCGGCGAGGCAAAACCGGCCGCGCCCAAGTGCACCGGGTGGTTGAGGCCATGGTGGTTGCACAGCACCATGCCCAGCTCGGTCTGGCCGTAATGATCATGGATCACCACGTTCAGGTTCTCGGCAAACCAGCGGATCACTTCCGGGTTCAGCGGCTCGCCGGCGCTGCTGACGATGCGCAGCTTGCCCTTGATCGACCGAGCGAACTGCTCGCCGCCAGCAATCAACAGACGATAGGCCGTCGGTGAGCCAGCCAGGTTGCTGATGCCGTATTTGTTGATCACCCGGCAGGTGCTTTCCAAGGTGAAGGGACCATCGTAGAAAGTGATCGGATGCCCCAGCGCCAGAGGCCCGGTCACGCCGAAATAGATGCCGTAGGCCCAGCCCGGGTCAGCGACGTTCCAGAAGGAATCCTCAGGACGCAAATCCACCGCGTCACGCATGTAGCTCTGGAACGCGACGATGGCCTTGAGCGGAACCGACAGCGCCTTGGCCGGCCCGGTGGTGCCGGAGGTGAACATCAGCAGGAACGGATCTTCGCCGGTCAGCATCAGCGGTTCGCACGGGTCGGAATGGTTGGCCAGTTCGGCCCAGAAACTGTAGTCGCCGCGGACGATGCCCTGGCCCTTCTGCCCGCCGACCGTAACGATGGTGGGGCAGCCAAGCACTTCGTTGAGCTTGGGCCGGTTGCTGGCGTCGGTGACCACCACACGCGCGCCGGAACTGCCGAGGCGGTGCTCGATGGCCTTGGGTCCGAATGCGGTGAACAGGGGCTGGTAGACCGCGCCGATACGCCAGGTGGCGAGCACCACGATCAGCAGTTCAGCATTGCGCGGCAGCAGGCCGGCGACCTTGTCGCCCTTGCCGACACCTTGGGCCCGCAGGAAATTGGCGAAACGCGCGGCGTTGTCCTGCAGGTCACGGTAGGTCCAGGTCGCATCGCTGCCATCACGGCCCTCCCAGAACAAGGCGATGCGCCCCGGCAAGACATGCCGGTCGCAACATTCGACGCAGGCATTGAGTGCCTCGAGCGAACCGTGCAAAGCGGCATTGGCGGTGTGCAGGTAATCGAACTGCGACGTGGCGGACGAATAATCGCGCATGACCAGAATCCCTCTGTACTTTTTATTGGTGGGGGAACCGTGAATAGCAGGGAAATACTCGCGCCGAAGGAGCTGCGGGGCAATGGTCAAAGCTTTCAAGTTGCTTGACTGGTTTGGCCATGGTTCGGGGGGGG
>NZ_JBHFJB010000056.1:42215-43420 GCF_057334555.1 Pseudomonas sp. AGC41 | reverse complement strand
CCCCCTCCCACAGGTTATCTCCCACCCGATTGTCCGCGATCGTTATCCGGGGTTTATTCCTTGAGGAAAGTCAGCAGATCCTGATTCAAACGATCCTTGTGCGTCTCGGTCAAGCCGTGCGGCGCGCCTGGGTAGACGATCAGTCGAGCGCCCTTGATCAGCGCCGCCGAAGCCCGGCCTGAGGCATCGATGGGCACGATCTGGTCGTCGTCACCGTGGATCACCAGCGTCGGCACGTCGAATTTTTTCAGGTCGCCGCGGAAATCGGTCGCCGAGAATGCCGCGATCGACTCATAGGTGTTCTTGCTGCCGCCTTGCATGCCTTGCGCCCAGAACGACTGGATCAAGCCTTGGGATGGCTTGGCACCCTTGCGGTTGTAGCCATAGAACGGGCCGGAAGCGATGTCCAGGTACAGCTGCGAACGGTTCTCCAGGGACGCCTTGCGCAAGCCGTCGAAGACTTCGAGTGGCAAGCCGCCGGGGTTGGTGTCGGTCTTGAGCATCAGCGGCGGCACCGAGGACACCAGCACGGCTTTCTTGACTCGACCGGTGCCGTGGCGACCGATGTAACGCGCCACTTCGCCGCCCCCCGTCGAGAAGCCGACCAGGGTCACGTCCTTCAGGTCCAGCGCTTCGATGACTGCCGCCAGGTCGTCGGCGTAGTGGTCCATGTCGTTGCCTTCCCACGGCTGGCTGGAGCGACCATGGCCGCGACGGTCGTGGGCAATCACGCGGTAGCCCTTGGAGGCGAGGAACATCATCTGGCCTTCCCAGCTGTCGGAATCCAGCGGCCAGCCGTGGCTGAAGGTGACGACCTGGCCGTTACGCGGGCCCCAATCCTTGTAGTAGAGCTGGACGCCATCCTTGGTGGTGATGTAGCTGGACGACTGCACCACGCTGCCGACGGCCGAGGCCGGGGCACCGGCTTGTACGGGCGTCGCCGCCTCGGCGCCGAGGGTGGCCAGGGCCAGGGTTGCGACAGCCAGGGTGCGGTTGAAGGTGTTCATCGTTGCTCTCTCCATAAGGGGTGTTTTGGTCTGCCGGGATCGTCATCGATCGCGTTGGTGGGCAGATTAGAGAGAGCGCAGCGCAACGAGAACGGCGCTGGCGTCGATAGCAACTATGGGGATTTCAGATACCTGCAGAATCTCAGAGACCTCAGGCTCCAGATACTTGCAGGACCACCGTGGGGGGGGGGGGGGGGG
>NZ_JBHFJB010000056.1:31659-42184 GCF_057334555.1 Pseudomonas sp. AGC41 | reverse complement strand
GCGTAGCAGTCCCAATGAGCTGGATGCGATTTTGCAGCTAGACCGGGTGTTCGGTATTACGGCGGCTGCGCCGCCGAGCGGGAGCAAGCTCCCTCGCCACAAAAGCGATTGCATTGCTGACGGGGATCACCCAAACGAAGGCATCGGCCCCAACGATTTGATCACCCAGGCGATCACCGCTGCGGCAATCAGCACCGCTGCCAGCAGCCCGATAAACAGCCACTTGACGACTTTCACCCACCTCGGCGTCCCGGAGCTCGGCGGGAGTGTTTCGGCCGCCGCCTGCCTCATCGCCTCGGAGCAGCGTTTGCACTCGCCGTTGTCGGCGAGAATAAGGGCTCCGCAGTAAACACAGTTTTTCATGGTATATCCGAGGCTCGAGGACGTTTGTGCAGCGACGAAATATCGCCGCACCAGAGGCTTAGTATTTATAGACGATGCCCAGCCTGCCGAGGATTTCCAACGCATTGACCAGGCCCAGGCCGTTCATGGGCAGGCAGGCAAATGCCTGGTATTCATCGAAATGCGTACCGATGGCCAGCAGTTTCAGATCGTGGTTTTCCAGCTGTGCGTTGAAGTACTGCAGCAGTGCACGCTCCCAATCGTCGGCGCGGTTGACGGCGTCAACGGTCTTGCTGTCCGGGGCGGGGATTTTGATGCCCAGTTGCTTTAACGGGGCGAGGGCATTGATGGCGTGGACGCCTGAGGACGGCCACTCCTTCCATTCGAATTCAGCCAGCTGCCCGGCCTCGGAAAGCGCCGATTGCACTTGCGTCCAGGCCCAATCCCACTCGCCGGTAGGGGCCGGCATGTTGTCGATCAGCGTGTGCGCCTGCGCCTCGTCGAAAAGGCCATCGAACAGGTCGGCCAGCGTATCGGCCAGATCCACGGGCGGCGCGTTGCCTTGGGTGTCGAGATCGAGGCTCAAACGCTGCCAGAGACTGCCAAGTTCGGCCCAGTCGTCATCGTCCATGTCGTCATCGATGACCTGGGCCTTGTGGCCCCGGTGGTAGTTGTCCAGCCGCGTCTTGCGCACCCGGACCGCGCCTTCGACTACGTCCACGGCATAACTGCTGTGATCCAGGTAATTGGTCTGGAAAACGATGCGATCGGGAAACAGGTCATGGACCAGGCTTTCTTCCGCGTCGAAGTACGTCGCCCCCTCAAGGGTGCCGTGGGCGGCGGTGATGCGCTGAAGCGCCAGTGGATCGATGGGGTTGGTGGTCATCTACTTCACACTCTTGATGTGCATGTCGATGGAAGTGGAGTCGCTTTTGTCGGTACTGGCATGGAAAAAGAAGCCGTAGTCGACCAGATAGTAATAGTGATCGAAGGGGACGGGGCCGAGGCTCGGGCGCTGTTCCTGGCAGCTCATGGCCTTGGCCTCGCCGCTCAGCGCCGGGTTCAGTTGTTTGGCCGGCAATTCGCGGTCGATGCGACAGTCGACGATTTTCGGCTCCGTGCCCAACGTGCCGATGATGTTGCTGGTGAGACTGCCTTGTCGGGTGAAACCCAATTGACCGCCCACCGGCATGTGTTGCCAATCACCCCGAAAACTCAGGCTGTCGATCACTGCGGTGTTCCGAGACGCCTTGGCCTGCTCCAGGCCTGACAACGTGAGCAGGCCACGCCAGCTGATCATGCGGCCGTCGAGGTTTTCGCTTTTGTGTGTGATGCGCAGTTGGCGGGTGGCAGGGTCGCTCGACAGAAAATATTCGGTACGCTCCGGCCGGCTTTCCTTGGGGTAGTTGATGGTGCCGGCCAGTTCCACGTAGCTCAGCGTCTTGACCGGCGCGGGCATGTTCAGTTGTTCGATACTTTTCAGCACGTCCGGGTTGATGACCGGAAGACCATCGGCCGCCAACGGTACGCTGCGGAACGTGAAGACCGGCGCATTGACCGGGGCTGTCCGGGACTGCTGGCTGGCGCAAGCGGCCAGTGCGATGCAGGCGATGCCAAGGATAAGACGTTGCACAGGTGTCTCCGGGAAGTCCATTCGAGGGAGGCGTGACGGGGTGCTGATGCCTGTCACAGGCAGGGATCAGCTTTCAGGGGAAACGGTTGTCTCTGGATCGGCTTCAGCCGTCTTCAGTCGGTCGGCTTTGCTGATGTATCGGTCCTTGCTCTTCGGCGCCAGCTTGGCACTGGCCTTTTTTGCGTTGGCCCTGAGTAGCTGGTTGATCTTTTTACGGCGATTCATGTTTTCTACTCGGCTTGTCCGATTGATAGCGGCTGCGGTGACGTATCGTAAGTGCGAAAGGGGGCGGTGGCTAGGGTTTGGGTCCACGCGTCGTTTTTGTGAACGGCTGCGCCTATCCCTTGAGCACCAACGACATGTCCGGGTACCTGGCGCACAGGAAATCGACGAAGGCGCGGACCTTCGGAGCCGCCAGGCGCCTGGATGTGTGCAAGACCCAGAGTTGCGGTTCGACGCCGGTCACGGTGCCCCACTGGACCAACTCACCGCGGGCCAGTTGGTCCCACGCGATCGATTGAGGAATGAGCGCAGCACCGCCGCCGGCGATGGCGGCGTCGCGGATCATCAGGAATGAGGAAAACTGCAGGTTGGGGACGGGCTCCAGCACCAGTTCCCCTCCATCGAGCATCCAATGGGTGGGCTGGAAGCTCGGCATCACGATGGCGGGAACCGGGCGGATCGCGCCGGGCTCTGGCCTGGGTATGCCTGGCGCGGCCACGACCACCAGCCGGTCCTTGGCGAAGCAGCGCCCGACCAGGCTGCTGTCCGGGCTCGGATTGATCCGGATGGCAACATCGAATCGATCCTCGACGAGGTCCACCAGCCGATCTTCCGCCACCACTTCGAGGGTGACTTGCGGGTAGGCCGCACAGAACTCGGCACCAATCCGCCCCATCGCCAACTGCGAGAACAGCACCGGGGAGGCGACACGCAGGCGTCCTCGTGGCGTCGACCCGCCGTCACGCGCGGCCGTCAACGCCTCCGCAACTTCGGCCAGCGGCCCTTCGGCCCGGGCCAGCAGTGTTTCGCCGGCTTCAGTCAGCTTGAGGCCGCGCGCGCTGCGCTCGATCAGCCTCACCCCCAGTTGCTCTTCGAGCTCGGAGATGCGCCGCGACAAGGTCGCTTTGGACCGGCCGCTCGCTCTGCTGGCCTTTCCCAATCCCTCGCTGCTGGCGACGAGGGTGAAATCGATCAGTGCGTTCAGGTTCATCGCTGTTCCAGATTTGAGACAAGGCGTCTACATATTTGGGTCTTCGTTTTGCAGATGCAACGGCTTATCTTTTTTCCAACGCGGTTCGATTCATCCACTCGCATCCACTCTGGAGATTCACATGAGCATTCTCGTCATCGGCGCCACTGGCACCATCGGTTCACTCGTCACGCAAGGCCTCGCCGACGCGGGCGCCGAGGTGAAAGCCCTGGTGCGCCAAACGGGTAAACGCGCCTTTGCGGGCGGTGTCACGGAAGTTGTCGCGGACCTCACCGATGTCCCGTCGCTGCGCGCTGCGCTGTCGTCGGTACGTACGCTGTTCCTGCTCAACGCCGTGACGCCCGATGAGGTCACCCAAGCCCTGATCACCCTGAACCTCGCCCAAGAGGCAGGCATCGAGCGCGTCGTCTACCTCTCGGTGATCCACGCCGACCGGTTCACCAACGTCCCGCACTTCACCGGCAAGCACACGATTGAACGCATGATCGAAAACCACGGCATCGCTGCGACGATCCTGCGCCCAGCCTACTTCATGCAGAACGAACGCATGGTCCAGCAAACGATCCAGGACTACTCGGTGTACCCGATGCCGATCGGCTCGGCGGGCGTCTCAATGATCGATGCGCGCGATATCGCCGATGTCGCCGTGGCCGAGTTGCTGCGCCGTGACAGGGCGTCTGCACCGCTGGAGCGGATCACCCTGGACCTGGTTGGCCCGCAAGCCCTGACCGGGGCATCGGTGGCGACGATCTGGAGCGCCGCGCTGGGGCGCGAGATTGCCTACGGCGGTGACGATGTGGCCGCCTTCGAAGCGCAAATGGCTTCGTTCGGTCCCGCCTGGTTGGCTTATGACATGCGCCTGATGATGGCCGGCATCCAGCAGTTCGGCATGACCAGCGAAGGCGCCGCCGACCGGTTGCAGGCCATCCTCGGCCGTCCGTTGCGCAGCTATGAGGATTTTGTTGGTGAAGCGGTCGTCGGGGTGTAGGCCGCCGAGGCAAATTCCCATGGGCTGCCGATTGGCATTTGGATACCGCCGGCGGGGTCAACGCACCCGATCGCGACTCTGAACCGACAGATCCAGGGCCTTTTGCATGTCCAGCCGCGCCGAGCGACCGACATCCTTGTCGTTGAGCTGGTAGTTGCGCTCCGACGGCAGGATGGGCGCGGTGAGGTCTTCGCCATCCATCTGCTCGAAATCGTGATTGTCGCCGATGGTCATGGCGCTGCGGCGCAGGAGCATGCGCAGTTGCTCGGGATGAAGTTGGGGGTTGATCGACAGCATCGCCGCCAGCAGCCCGGTCACCATCGGCGTGGCGTAGGACGTGCCGCAATGCACCGCGCCGTCCTCGCCGGCCTTGACCGTCGAGGCGTGGGTGCACGCGGCGGCGGTGATGTCGACGCGCATGTCGACGTTCGAGGAGTCGCGCTTGACTGCGTAGGCCGGATCGTCGACCGCAACCCCGGCGCGTTCGCTGCGTTGATGTCCGCCGACCACCAGTAATTGTTCGGTGATGAACGAGGAGGGCAGGCGGTATTCATCGGTGCCCGAGTATGACGAGCCGTTGCCGGCGGAATTCACCACCACCACGTCGGGATGCTCCTTGCGCAGCCACAGGAAAAACTCTTCCAGCAACTCCTCGTAGCCGCTCATGGCGATGCCCGAGCGCAGCAACGAATCGACCTCGTCACCCTTGACGTTTTTCGCGCCGACGCGATGAATGCCCCAGCTCCAGTTGAGCACCCGCACGCCGTCCTCGACGAGGTTCACCGAGGCGGCGATGTTGGCGGTGATGCCGGCGTCGGAATTGCGCTCGACAATCACCTCGAAGCCGCCGCTGGCCTTGTCCAGGCCCCGCAGGAAACCGCTGTTGCCGCCATCGTTCCAGCGCCCGGCGAGGATGCCGGCGACCGTCGTGCCGTGGTTGTCCGGCTTGTCCGCGTCGCGGGCGTAGACGCAGGTTCGCGGCATCGAGCAGGCGCCGAGGTAATCGGCGAAATCCGCCGTGTCGAAATCCACGTCGCGCTCGATCAGGCCGATGCGCACCGGCTGCGGTCGGATCGGCGCCTGCTGCCCGGGGATGCGCCGCTGGTAATAGTGCACCGCATCGAGGAAGCGATTCGCCGCCCATTCATCAGAGTCCTTGGCCGGCTTCTTCGGTTCTTCAGGCCGGGCGGGCGCTTGCTCGGTCTCTTCGGCGGCGGACTCCTCTATCACCACCGCATCGACACTGGTCTCGCCGCCCAGGCGCAGCACCAACGCATCGCGCTCTACCAGGTTTTTGGCCGGCAGGCGCAGCTGATAGACGTTCAGCGGGGCGATGCTGCCGACTACCGTCGCCCCGTATTTGGCGGCGAGACGTTCAGCCTCCTGGCGACCGTCGTGACTTTCCTCGATCAGCACGCTGACCAGATCCACATAGGTGGTCAGGCCGTCCATGTTCTTCGCCACTTCGTTCGGCCCGGCGGCCACCACGTGGCTGGTGCGTAAAGTCAGCCAGACGGCGTTGCTGGCCCGCGGACCATCCTCCAGCCAGAGCGGGCCGCTCTGGTAGTCGACGTTGTTCAAGCGCAGGCGCAGGTTGTTTCCGTCACGCTCAACGCTGCCGGCGGGAATCAGTTTCTCGCCCAGTTTCAGTTGCGGCGTTGCGTCACCCAGCCCACGCGCGGTCAGGCACCATTCCTGGCGCTGGTTTTCCAGTAAGTCGCCGCAGCGTTTCAGGCCTTCCAGGCGTAGCGGTTCCTGCGCCACTGCAAGGCTGCTGGTGGACAAGGTGAACAGCGTGACGAGGACGGCGGATCGTAGGAGCATGGGGTGAGTTTTCCTGGTCGGGGATTGCTGTTCCGACCGTTGTGTCGCGAGCTTCGTTCAGCCCTGGGATTGGATCCGTGGCGGTCGTCATCGAAATGGAACAACCGGACCCGCGCGGCAATCGGATTCTTAAACGTCTGAGACTCGAAAAAGAGGAATCCCATGTCTCGTCCACCCATGATCGGAATCATCGCCTGCTCAGGCAAAATCGGCCCACACACCGTCCAGCTCAGCAACGACAAATATGCCCAGGCCGTGGCCACCGCCGCCGAAGCGTTGCCGGTCATCCTGCCGGTGTTTCCGGCGTTGCTCGATCCAGCTCACATCATTGCCGGCCTGGACGGCCTGCTCTTCACCGGATCGCCGTCCAATATTGAACCCCATCACTACGACGGCCCACCGAGCCCGCCGGGCACCGAGCACGACCCGGCCCGCGACAACCTGGCGCTGCCGCTCTGGCGCGCCGCCGTCGAAGCCGGCCTCCCGGTGCTCGGCATCTGCCGCGGCTTCCAGGAAATGAACGTCGCCTTTGGCGGCTCGCTCCATCAACAACTCGACGGCCCGGGCGCCGAACACGAACCGCCGAGCAATGAACCGGTCCAGCAACAATATGCCCGCAACCATGCCTTGACGGTGCGGCCCGGTGGCGTGTTGGCGCGGCTGGGCCTCAAGGACGTGATCGAGGTCAACTCGGTTCACGGCCAGGGCGTCGCCCGCGTGGGGCAGGGCTTGCGCGTCGAGGCCGTGGCCGAGGATGGATTGGTGGAGGGCCTTTCGGTGGAGGGCAGCCGGGCGTTTGCGTTGGGGGTGCAATGGCATCCGGAGTGGGAGGTGATGGATAACGCGGATTATCGGACGATTTTCCAGGCGTTCGGAGAGGCATGTCGGGAGCGGGCAGTTTACTCCGGGTCGTGATAACACACGCACAGCTTGTTCCCATCAGAGTCTCGAAAGTACGCCCCGTAGAAATCCGCCTGAACGCCGTTCGTTTGATCTTTGCGGGTGCGAGCCCGCTCGGAGTTTTCCTTAAAGTCAGGCACGACGATACGAAATTAGGCTTTAATGCCCCGCGCAACTCAACTGTTTGTCCGATCAAGGAAGACGACATTGAACAATGCTTTTGGGGCTCTGTTTCTGGCTTGCCTGGCCACCTCCGTATTAGCTGACGAAAACCCTGTCGGCTTTCGCTCTTCCACGGTGTCGAATCCGCAGAATGACCGCCCGTTGGAAATGGCCGTCTGGTACCCCGGCGCAACTGCCGCATCCCCGCAACTGATCGCCGACAACGCGGTATTTGTCGGCGCATCTGCCGTTCGTGACGCGCCGGCGTCTGCCGGTGATCATCCCCTGGTGGTGCTTTCTCACGGATACAGGGGCAATTGGAGCAATCAGGTCTGGCTTGCCAGTGCCTTGGCCCGCAAGGGTTACATCGTCGCGGCCGTCAATCATCCTGGCACCACCACCCATGACCGCAGTCCGCAAGCAGCGGCGCAGTTATGGCAGCGCTCCGTTGATCTGCGCCGAGCCATCGATGAGGTCACGACTCAACCGGATAAATTCGGCCAGGTTGCCAATAATCGCGTCGCAGTCGTGGGCCATTCACTCGGTGGCTGGACCGCCCTGGAAATTGCCGGCGCCCGTTTTGACCCGGACCGCTTCGCCGACGATTGCAAAACCCATCCGCAGCTAGCCAGTTGCACCGTCTACGGACAGATGAATCCGGCGAGCAACCCAGACTCGAAAGCCGCGCTGGCCGCCGACTGGCGCGACAAACGCGTCACTGCCGTAATCACTTTGGATCTCGGCCTGTCGCGAGGCCTGACCGATGAAAGCCTCTCTGCGCTGCCGGTGCCCACCCTGGTGATTGCTGCCGGCGTGCCCTCGCGCGAACTTCCTGCCGAGCTGGAGTCCACCAACCTCGCCAGGCGCCTGCCGCAGGCGTCCAGCCGTTATGTGGAAATCAGCGATGCCAGCCATTTCAGTTTCATGTCGATTTGCAAACCTGGCGCGCGGGCAATGCTCGAAGAAGACGTGCCCGGCGATGGCATCATTTGCCGGGACGGTGAAAACGGGCGTGATCGAGGGGTGATTCAACAGGAGATCGTATCGTTGATAGCGGATTTCCTGGCGGGAGCGCCTGCGTCCAGTGGCGGCGGGTTGTAAGTCGTCTTGATCCGCCGCCCCCAAACTTCATCAAGGTCATCCGATGGAAATATCGCCTCGCTTTGTCGTTTACGAATCCGACCACTGGGTTATCAACCATCGCATGGACAGTGCGCTGCCAGGCTACCTGATGCTCAGTGCGAAGCAGATGACGAACGCCTTGGCATCGCTGTCGGCTGAAGCGCTGGCGGAGTTAGGTGTATTGCAAGCGCGAATCCAGCACGCCATCGAAACCTGCCTGCAACCAAGACGACTGTACATCGGCCGTTTTGGTCATGACGCTGGTTATTCCATCCACTTCCATTTCATTCCGGTTTATCACTGGGTCGAAGCGCTGTTCTGGAACGACGACAGGTACCGGCTGCTGCAGACTTTCGGTTCGATCGACAGCAGTTTGCCTCAGACCGATGGTGCGGAATTGACGCTCTTTGTCTGGCGGGAATTTTGCGAGCGCCCTGATCCTCCGCCGATACAGGGGCCATCTGTTGAGCAGGTCGTGGCGGTGTTACGGGGGGAATTCGGTTTTCGGCTTGTTGATGAATAGCGCGGACGGTTAGCCCTGCTCGCGATGGCGGTGTGGCAGTCAGCAATGTGTCGAGCATACGAGCGCTTTCGCGAGCAGGCTCGCTCCCACAGGTTTTTCTGGCGCTCAGAAATAATCAATCCAACCCAGCCCCCGTGGCGAGGGAGCTTGCTCCCGCTGGGTCGCGTAGCGGCCCCAAGCTTTTTGCTGCCGCTACGCAACCGAGCGGGAGTAACCGCGCTCAACGATCGGACTTCATCCGCCCCTCGATCGCCACGCGCAAACAACCCCAGGCGATGACACCAATGACCAGCAGCTCGGCGACGCCGATAAGCATGTGAAAGGAAAAGGTCATCGGCTCCTCGGCCCAGTAGAAGGTCGTCGGGCGACTGATGCCAATGCGCAGCCGTCCGGTAAACAGCGAAGGCACCCAGGTGATGATGCGCGTCAGCTCATACACCGTCAGGAACGCGCCAAACAGGGCGAGCAGGGCGCGGACGGGAGTGCCTAGTTGCTCAGTCGTCTCAGCCGCCGGTGTCGGCGCCTTTGCTTTGCGCTGCCTGGCGATCTTCGCCGGGGTTGGAGCAGGCCGATAGGCTGCCTTCGCAACGGCCGTCGAACCGATCATGACCTCGCTGGGCACTGGCACTTGCAGGTAGTCGGCGAGCTCACGCAGCCACAGGTCAGTGCGTTTGCTTCCCGGCACTACCGGAACGTTGTCGCTCGTCAGGCGGTGCTCGCTGCCATCGCGCAGCACCAGCCATAGCTGGGTGCGTGCTGGCTCGGCCTCCGGGTGGCGGCGAAGTTCGAGGTGTTTGACGGCGTCGATCTTGAACACCGATCGCACCCGCTCACGGCGTCCGAAAAAGTTTCGGGTGCGACGCTTGCCTTCCGCGTCGACGCGCGACAGCAGCAGGGTCTCGCGGGTGCCGGTGTAGACCAGCAGCGCCAGGCCCAGGGCAGGAATCAGCAGCAGCCCGAGCACCATCAGCAGCAAGGTCAGTGGGTCCAGGCCCACCAGCGACGAGTCTGCAGTGGCAATCGCCAGCACGGCTCCCACGGGAAAGATCAAGGCCAGCGCACTGGTCAGCAGTACGACTACGCTCTGCAGCCGGTTGCGCGAATGGATGTGCAAGTCACCCCGCGCGGTGCGCTCGAACCGATATCCAATCAAATGCAGATCTCCTGAAAGCCGCTAGCCCAAAGCAGCGGTGGATGTGAACGAGGTGGAACAACCACCGAGTCGGCTGAATGATTTGTCGACAGCAACCTGACCGATTATTGGGCATCAGCCTGTGGCGCATCATCGGTATCCGGTGGAGCTCCATAAGGTTCGCCAATCTGTACCCGGTCTGCCTTCACCCAACCGGTATAGTCCTCGCCATCCTTGGCGATGTAGTTCACTTCCAGCCAGGACTCGTCTTCAAGGCTGGCGTAAACGGTGAGGGAGTCGCCGGGTATCACGAAAATCTTCTTGTTGGCGCAGGCCCCATCCGGCGCTTCGTGAAAATGCAGGCGCCCTGTGCCAATGACCTTGCCTTGCACTGACGGATGAAATTCAGGGACCGTTCCCGAGAGCTTTTCCGCCAGGGCAGAACAGTCAACGGCGGCCTGGCCAAGACTGCTGAAAAGGCACAGGCACAACAAGCTTGAACGCAGATGCATCGAGGCGAAGTCCGTTTGGGTTGGATGCGTAGGATAGTGAACTCGCAAACGGTTGGGAAAGACTCATAAGCAGCTTTGTGCGGTTCCGCTGATTATTTCGACCCCGGCCCTCTGGCGTCTGAGGAAAACGGAGTAGCCAATTCAAGACGCGTCCTACATCGCCGCGCTTACCCC
>NZ_JBHFJB010000056.1:8175-31620 GCF_057334555.1 Pseudomonas sp. AGC41 | reverse complement strand
CGCTTACCCCTTGCGTTAGCGTCCGTCCTGGATTTTCAGGATGAGATTCGCGACTCGTGACCACACGCCCCCAAGACCTGCCCAAAATTCGCAATCCACCTTCTGGAGAAGGGCACCGCGTTTCCTATCGAGACATGACCTGCAGCGAGGTGGCGGAGTACGAAGCACTCCAGCGTGGCCACAAAGCCATGCTTGCCCGACAGGCTGCTTATGAAAAACAACGTTGGGCCAAGGTTGAGAGGACGCCTCTCGTCATCACCGGGTCGGTGTTCACCAAAAGCTGCGCGCTGCCCAACGGAATCATTGACTACAGCAACCCCAACGGCTTTGTTCCGCCGGACCTGATCAAGCAGTACGGCGACCTGATGTGGCTTGGCGCCAGGAGCCCCGACGCGTCGGGAACCCTTCCGCTGAAGCAGATCGGCTCAAGCGCGATACCCGCCACACTAGGCAGGCTCGCACTGGGCGGCTCCGCCGTGTCAACCGCTGGAGGCGTCGGCGGTACGGTCGGCGCGGGGCTGTTGACCGGCATCGTCGCCTTACTCTGGCCCTCCAGCCTCGGCGATAGCGCACTCTACAGCGAAGACCAGCTGCGCAATCTCAAACAGGCCCGCAGCCGCATGCGCCTGAGCATCGAGCAGCAGGCCGATGGCAGCCTCAAGGGCTATGGCTTCTACACCGGCCAGAACCGTGACTGGGAAATGGTCAACGTCATCCAGCTCACGCCGCGTGCCGACCAATACGTCGCCGATCTTGGCGACGGCATCGAACTGATCTGGACCCCGGCCATCGACCCCTCCGACACCCTCGGCATCCCGGCGTTGGAAGCCGCCCCTCAGACGCCACACATCTGGATTTATCCGCCGACGCCCGTGGCGGACAGCATCATCGTCAACCCGATCTATCCGCCGGAGTACAAGGATTTCATTCTGGTGTTTCCGGTGGATTCGGGGGTTCGGCCGGTTTATGTAGTTTTGAGTGTTCCGGGGGATCATAAGTATTACGAACCTCCGAAACTGCTACGGGCCTTTCCTGATGCGATCAGGGTTAAGTCAAAGTCCTCCGTACAGGGTGGCGGCCAACAAAGAAGGCGCTGGGTCGATAGGAAGGGACGCATTTATGAATGGGACTACAAAAGTAATGCTGTGGAAAAATTTGACAAATTAGGAAGCCATTTGGGCGAATACGACCATTTAACAGGTCGTCAGACGAAACCTGCCAAGCCTGGTAGAAAAACCCCAAGGCAATAGGAGTGAATGCTGTGCCGTACTTTTCAATAACAGGTTTTTATCCGGATGATAAAAAAGACGACTCGTTGCAGTTCGAGTTCGACGTAAAAGACGCTGAGCAAAATGAAGCGCTAGCGCAGATAACGGAGGAAAGATCCTTCAGCGAATTTAGCCCTGGAGAGCTGGCAATAACAGAAGATCAAATTAAAAAAATTGAGGTGCTTTTAGATGTGGAATTTCCCGCTGGTTTGGAATATTACATTGGTGTTAGTGCTGACTGAGACAGTTTCTTTGGCGTTTTTTAGCAATGGCGGCGGTCTCAGGTGGAAACAGATGAAAATATCCGCCTGCACAGCAAGGAAAGCAGCAAATGAAGCCAACCGTAGAAGTTTTTAACGCGACGACTGAAGAGCTGTTACAAAGTGTAGAAGTCCCAGGTGTCTTCATTGACCAATTAGCCGAACTTATGGGCTGGTCAAAACCGGAAGACTTTTGCTTTGGCTACGATTTGTCGCCCCAGCAGATAAAAATAATAAAAGAGTGGACCCGCACGACGTTGGATGGCGACAACCGCATTATCCAAATTGTTTGCCTTGAGTGAGGCGTGCTGTATCTGCCCCGGAAAGCCGTTAGCCAGCGGAATGTCGTTATACATGCGGCTCTGCCAGGAGACATTGCCGCCCACGCGCAGTTTTTCCAGTGGGCCTTGGAAATGGTAGCTGGTGGTCAGCTTGAACAGATGCTCTGACGTGTCGGTGTCGAATTGTTTTCGCGCCGAAGCGGACCAGGTCACCCCGGTCCGCCTCGCAACATCAGCTTCGGCAAAACGAACTCAACTCGGTCGATTGACTAGCGATTAAATCGCTCCACCAACGAGTACTGGGTCATGGCTGTTTGCGTCAGTTCCTTGCTCAGTTCCGCGGAGTGCCTGGCCTGTTCGGAGGTCTGGTCTGCCAGGGTCGCGATGGTGGTGATATTGCGGCTGATTTCGTCTGCCACCGCAGTTTGCTCTTCTGTCGCCGCGGCAATCTGGGTCGTCATGTCTGTTATATGTGCGACGGCTTCGCTGATACCGATCAGTGCTTTGTCTGCCTCAAGCACCCAGGCGACGCCTTCCTCAGCTTGCCGGTGACCGCTTTCCATGGTTTTCACGGCATTGTTGGAGGAGACCTGCAGCTTGGAAATCAGGCTATGGATCTGAGTGGTGGACTGAGTCGTGCGCTGCGCCAGTTGGCGCACTTCATCGGCAACCACCGCGAACCCTCTGCCCATGTCTCCCGCGCGCGCGGCTTCGATGGCAGCGTTCAACGCCAGCAGGTTGGTCTGGTCGGCTATGCCCTTGATGACATCGACCACCGTCCCGATTTCGTCGCTGTCCTTGGCCAGTTGCGCGACCGTCAGCCCTGTTTCGCCGACAACCTCGGAGAGACGTTGAATGGCCTGGCGGGTGTCTCTGGCCACGTCGCGCCCGCGTCCGGTCAGAACGTTGGCTTCCTGGGTGGCATCAGCCGTGCGCTGGACATGACTGGCGACCTCTTGGGTGGTCGCCGACATCTGATTCACCGCCGCCGACACTTGCTCAGTCTCGACGCGTTGGCGTTCCAGCCCGCGTGAACTGTCGGCGGCCAGGCCGTCGGACCTGCCGGCCAAACCGGTCAGTTGCTCGGCGGTGTCCTGCAGGCGAGTGAGGCACGTCTTGAGCCGGGATGCCTGGCTCTCGAAAGCTGTTTCAAGGCGAGCCTGCAGGCCGCGCTCGTCGCTGTACATTTTCGCCAGCAACGCATCCGAGGTGGAAGCCTCGGCCATTTCCAGCAGACGCAGCGCGCCTTTGTTCTGCTGGCGCGAAATGATCAACCCGACCGGAACCGATATCCCGACAGCCAGCAGCATCGCCATGGCGGTATCGAGGAAGGCGCCGCCCACCGTGCCCAATAGACCCATCAACAGGACCGGTACCCAACTGAGCAGGAAGGGGTACCACCGATCAAGCCTCGGGACAGCTGCCTTGCCGAGCCTGATGCGTTTGTAGAGCGCTTCGGCGCGGCGGATCTGGCTGGCCGTCGGCTTGACTCGGACCGACTCGTAACCGACGACCTGGCTCCCTTCGTAAACAGGCGTGACGTAAGCATTGACCCAATAATGGTCGCCGTTTTTCGAGCGGTTCTTGACGATCCCCATCCACGGCTTGCCTTGCTTGAGCGCGGCCCACATGTGCGCAAACACGGCGGGCGGCACATCCGGATGACGAACGATATTCTGTGGTGCGCCGATCAGGTCCACCTTGTCGAATCCGCTGATTTCGACGAAGGCGTCATTGCAATACGTGATGACGCCTCGCGTATCCGTGGTGGAAATCAGCTTCTGCTGAGATGCGAGCGAAATCTCACGTTGCGTGACCGGTTGATTGTTTCTCATTTCTGAACTGCTCCCTGGGATCTGTAAGTCCATCGACTGCCGTTCAGAAAAGTTGATGAGATGCCGATGAAATACTCTGGTAACAATCAACTGTGGTCATTCTTTCCACAGATTCAATCATCAGCCGTCGATAACCTCTACGAACCCGCTCATCATGGACCGATGAAAAATGGTACTCACCATCAGTTCCGCTTACAGCCCACCGGCCAACACCAATCTCACGCGCTCCGAACAGGTGCTCGTGACCCAGGCGGCGACAGACGCTGAAAAACTAGCCCTGTCCAACGCCAGCCCAGCGGCCATCTTCCATCCCAGCGAAGAAGCCCAGGCAACGATGCCGATGCCTGTGGCGATCGAGACCTGGACCGGGCGCTCGCAATCACCGGACTTTCCTCGATACGCCGAGATCCTCAAAGGGGCGACCAGTACGCTGAAGTCCTCGTTCGAGGACTTTCAATCCACGCTCTCGACGACCCATCCGGAATTGGCCGGCAAGAAATACGGCTTCACCGTCGAAGCCGACGGCAGCCTGAAGGTGCTCAATACCGCCGGCAAGCTCAGCACCGCCGATATCCAGCGGCTGACCGATCTGCTCAACGACTCCAAGGACTTGAAAGCCGCCGCCATCGCGGTCCGCGACGCCTCCATCGACCTGGTCGACGCCGACTCGCCATGGTCCGGCAGCTACCTGGGCCTCTACAGCCTGACCAAGGAAAACTTCGCCAAAACAATCGATCTTGCCCCGTTGCTGAAGAGCTCTGGGTCGGTGCCTATTCAGGAGTATTCGGATGGGTTGTTTTTCAATCAGCTGGCGCACAAGGGCGAGCGGGCGACGCGAGAGACGGAGCAGGCGATGTTTGAGAGGCGGGCTGCGGAGCGGATTTCGGTGCGGGTTTGAGTATCTCCATCAGGTGATTTTCACCATCGCGTTACGAACCTGCTGCAGACCCAACTTGTGTAGAGGCGTCCGGCGCCTTGGGAGCATCCGTCCGACGTCCTGACGTGGGCCAGAATGAGCCTGTCCAGCAATCTGTCTCTCGACGTTCTGGCAGACATGGCAAAAAGGAGCCGACGGACTTTTCCCCGTCGTTCGCGCAAAAGCGGACACCGAGCGCCACGTATTTGCCTAAGGCCTAGCGCGTGAGTAGAATGCGATTAATTATCAATCATGTACTTGCCGGGATTCCGATGCGCAGCGATGAAACGCTAGGTAATGCAGATCTAGGGCTGCTCTATCGAACCCACCACTCGTGGTTACATGGCTGGCTGATCCGACGCATTGGATGTCGCGATAACGCCGCAGATTTGGCGCAGGACACCTTCGTGCGTCTGCTCAAATCCCGTCAGTCCAGCCCCTTGCGCGAACCACGCGCCTATTTGAGCAGTATCGCCCGCGGCCTGATGATTGATCAGTATCGTCGGCGCGAACTTGAACGCGCCTACCTGGAAAGCGTCACGTTGCTGCCACATCACGAGGTTCCCTCGGAAGAAAGTCGGCTGTTGATTCTTGATGCGCTCGAGCGCATAGACCGTATGCTCGGTATGCTTAAACCCAGAGTTCGCCAGGCATTTTTATTTGCCCGACTTGACGGTCTGACCTGTGCGCAAATAGCCGAAAAGCTGGGTGTTTCCCGTGCGACGGTGGAACGCGACCTGGCCACGGCCCTGCAACACTGCTATCGCTTGCGTTATGTCGAGGCGTGAGCCGCAGGCGCTCAATCCGGCCATTGTCGAGCAGGCAATCCAATGGCTGGTGCGCCTTCGCTTCAATCAAGCCGATGAACAAACCCAGCGCACTTTCGAGCATTGGCTGCAGCAGTGCCCGGAGCATGTGTTGGCGTGGCAGCGCGTGGAAACGCTTGGGGATGAATTCGCCGGCGTGCCCGCTCGACTGGCCCGACAAACCCTTGATAGCACCCATCATGGAATGCGGCGACGGGAAAGCCTGAAGCTACTGGGCCTATTGGCTACTGTAAGTACTGCAGCCTGGCTCGGCCGGGACTTTACACCCGTACCTGCCATGCTTGCGCAGCAGCGCAGCAGTACCGGCGAGCAACGACGCTTCCAACTCGATGATGGCAGCCTTATCCAGCTCAATAGCGATAGCGCCGTCGACAGCGATTTCGACGCCCAGCGACGCCTGATAATCCTGCGGCGTGGTGAAATCATCGTGAATGTCGGCGCGGATCAACACTCGCCTCGAGCGCGACCGTTGTGGGTGCAGTCACGTGACGGGATCATCCGCGCTCAGGGTTCCCGCTTTCTGGCACGCGAGCTGGATGAAGGCACGCTGGTCGCGGCTCAGGAAGGATCCGTCACGGTTTTCCCCGGCTCCGGTCAAACGCCTGCGAGCCGCAGCGTCCAGGCTGGAGGCCAACTGCTGTTCACATCAAGTGGCGCCCGAATGTTCAGGGACAACGGCCTTGATTTATGGAGCTGGGGCGACGGGGTGATCAGTGCGCGCAATATGCGCCTCAATGATTTCATCGTCGAGTTGTCGCGTTATCGCCCCGGGGTACTGCGCTGCGCCAAAGAGGTCGCTGATCGTCGCGTTTCCGGCACCTTCCAGCTCGCCGACAACGATCAGGTCCTGGCATTGATCGCGCAGTCACTGCACTTGCGCATTGATTATCGGACCCGTTATTGGGTGACCGTGACCGCTGCCGCCTGAGCCCATCAAAAACTTTTGCACTACCTGAAAAATAATGAGGTAGCTTCTCATTCTCGTTCGACCTCTAAGGAAGGCCGGAATACAGGCCAGTCTGTCGATGTCCTTTCTTGGAGCGAGAAAATGAGTTCGTCCCCCGTTTCACAGCGCCATCCATTAAGTCGTGCCTTGCAGGGTGCGATTTTGGGTTTGATCGTGAGCAGCTGCGCATTGCCATCGCTGGCACAAACGTCCAGCGTTGACCACGGCAATCAAACCAAGCAGTGGAACATCGCTGCCGGCCCGCTGGCGCCGGCGCTTGACCGCTTTGCGCGCGAGGCAGGCATCAGTCTTTCCTTCGACGCGTCGAGTGTCGCGAACCGCACCACTGCCGGCGTGAATGGCACGCTCGATACGTCGGCAGCGCTGTCATCGTTGCTGCAGGGGAGCGAATTGCAAATCGAACAGCAAGGCCCGAATGCCTATCTCCTGTCCCCTCAACCCAAGCCCGCCGGCCCGCTGGAGCTCGACGCAGCGGACGTCGAGGCATACCGCCTTGCACCCCTGATCATCAATGCCAAGGTCAGGGTCAGTGCCGACGACGACGCCAACTCGGTAGTCGCCAAGGAGCTCTGGGTTGGCGGCAAGGTGGCAACCAGCATTCTCAATACACCGGCATCGGTGTCGGTTGTTACCAACAAGGAAATGGAGCAACGCAGCGTCAGCACCACGGAAGAGGCGCTGCAATATACGCCGGGCGTGGTCAGTGACTTCTACGGTACGGATGACCGCAACGACTATTTCCAGATCCGCGGCTTCCAGGCCACCACCTACCGTGACGGCTTGACCCTGAGTTCGATGCGCGGCGTACGCGAAGATCCGTTCGCTTATGAACGCATAGAGATTCTGCGTGGCGCCAACTCCACGCTGTTTGGCCCAGCGGACCCGGGCGGTTCGGTGAATTTCGTGACCAAACAGCCGCGCTTCGAGAAGTTTGGCCAAGGCTATGTGACCTACGGTTCGTTTGACCATGTCGAGACAGGCATCGATGTGGGGGATGCGCTGAACGACGAGAAAACCGTGGCTGGCCGCTTTACTGCCAAAGGCCAGAACAGCGACCGCGAGTACGATCATTCACAGGACGACAACCGCTTGGTGATGGGTGGCCTCACCTGGGCTCCCACGGATTACACGTCAGCCACCATGATTCTGGACTATCTGAAAACTGAAAGTTCGCCCAACAGTGGCGGCTATCCGCTGGACAGGGAGTACGACCGCAGCAAGTTCTATGGTGAGCCCAGCTACAACTTTCACGATGTCGAGCGCACCAGCCTCAGCGGTAACGTCACCCATGACTTCGACAACGGCTTCGTACTGCGCAGCAATCTGCGTTACAGCAAATTGACCGATGATTTTGGCTACGTTTACCTCAGCGACAGCGCCACACGCGTCGGTACTACCGTTGACCGGTATCTGTTTGGAACGGACACTGAAGCCGACCAGTTCAACGGCAATCTGATGCTGCAATACGATGCCCGCTTCGAGAACATCGACAGCAGCAGCCTGGTGGGCGTGGAGTACCTCGATTCGACCACCAAGGAAAGCTCGGTCTACGCCCTGACGACCCCGATTGACATTGCAAATCCGGTGTTCACTGGCGTTTCACGCTCAATCGCGCCGTATGCCGTCAACAAGCGAGACGCGACTACCAAGGCCGTATTCCTTCAGCAAAACCTGTCGTTCTACGAGCGTTTCATCGTCACCGCGGGTATGCGCAACGACTCGATGGACCTTACCAGCAAAGGCTTGCAAGCCACTGAGAAAGACAACTTTTCCGAAACCTCCTACCGAGGTGCGTTGACCTATATCGTCAACGATGAGGTGTCGACTTATGTGAGCATGGTGGAATCCGTCTCGCCGCCTCAGGTTGGCGTAACGCCGCAGACGGGCAGGCAGTACGAAGTGGGCGTGAAATATGCGCCGATGGGGATGGACGCACTGTTCTCCGCAGCCGTTTATGACTTGACCCAGGAAAACGTCACCATCGCCGTGGTGCTGCCGAGCGGCATCATTGAGCAACAGACCGTGGGCGAATCGCGGGCGCGTGGCCTCGACCTGGAGGCCAAGGCGCAGGTGACACAGAACCTCAGCCTGATAGGCGGCTACTCCTATATGGAGTCCGAGGTACTGCGCGGTTCGTTGTACGACGGCAGCTCCCTGAAGGGTAATGAGTTTTCCACGGCACCCAAGCATACCGCTTCGCTCTGGAGTTATTACGACGTGCCCGGCACGGATGTCAGCGTTGGCTTGGGTGCGCGCTACGTCGGTTCTTATTACTTCGACGCAGCCAACTCCGGTAAAAGCGATGGCACCACGCTGTTCGACGCCGCCTTCAACTACGAAATCGCCAAGGGCACCGACCTTGCGGTGAACGTCAGCAACCTGCTGGATGAGCAGCACGTGGTCGGTTCCGGCACAGCGAACTTCTACAACCCGGGTCGCGAGATTACCGCCAAAGTGAGTTACAACTGGTAGGTAGGCGTGTAGCCTTTTTCCCATAGGAAGCGGTGCCCGGTATACCGCGGGCGCCGTCAGCTTGGCATCTTTCTGAAAGATGAAAAAAAGCAAGGGCGTTCGATTTTCATCGTTACGCGCCGGCTGTTAACTACACGGTAGTGGCGCGAGATAACACTAATCTGTTTTTGAGCGTCTGCTTTCGGCCAAAAGCGGTCTCTCGACAACCGCACTCACAGTGTTGAAAATGAGCCGAGCTCTCAGCGTCTTCTATCAACAATTTTCAAGGAAGAACCATGCAACCATCACTCAACCGGATAATGCTGTACGTCAGAAATGTTCAGGAGACTTGCGATTTTTATCAGCATCATTTCGGCTTTGTCAGCACGCGTGATGCTGATGACCGGGTCGTCGAATTGAGGTCTGCGAACGGAGGTGCGATTCTAATGGCCCACCTAGCGGGAAAAAGCGTCAAGACAGGCCAAGTCACCGTCAAACTTGTCTTTGACATCGAGGATGTCGATGGCTTTAAGGAAAAATGCCTGATGCAGGGACTGAAGTTTGGAGCCACACACAAGGCCGACGGCTATACCTTCGCCAATGCCAAAGACCCCGACGGCAATTCAATTTCCATTTCTAGTCGAGCGTTTGCCGCACGCTACAACTAGTCACTGCCATCCGGAGTTGAGTCTGCTGGGAACGTTTTCTGCCTCTCGCGACGGGCGGAAACGGCCAAGAACTGTCGCGAAGGGGCGCTTTGGGTCGATTGCAGCCGTTAACGACAGGCCGCTATTGGCCGATAGCTGCCGTTCAGTACTCTCCAAAATGCCCGAAGCACCGAGCGTATAGAGTGCTTCAGGCACGCCATCCCAAAGTGCCCATCTGAGCCCTTAAAAAACGGGCGCCTGCGAACGCCCGTTCCCTCATCAAGCCTCAACCTGCTCCTGAAGTCGCCGCCCAATTACCTCTAACAAATCACACCCATCCCTAAGCGGAATGGCCAGCAACTGCGCGAAA
The DNA here is from genome assembly GCF_057334555.1 of Pseudomonas sp. AGC41. Taxonomy (NCBI): domain Bacteria; kingdom Pseudomonadati; phylum Pseudomonadota; class Gammaproteobacteria; order Pseudomonadales; family Pseudomonadaceae; genus Pseudomonas; species Pseudomonas sp. AGC41. Next base: position 21,798 of record NZ_JBHFJB010000056.1, on the reverse strand, counting down.
TCCGTTAGCACCACCGTGTCGCTACCAATCTCTGCACGAAACGCAATATTTTCCAGAACCTGTGTCACGACCCGGATACGGTAATCAGCCGTCGCATGCAAAACATCAAGCGGGGCCTGTGTATCAATGAGAAGGGAAGCGGGGGTGCAGTCTATGCCGGTAATGGGAACGTACCTTTCCATGTTTGAAACTCCGATCAGATGAGGGTTAACCACTCAATCGTCGCCAAACAATCGGGTGGCAGTTGTACGCAGGTTGGCGAACCGGGATCGGATTACCGGCAGACCCTAGGGTCTCCCACGCACAACTGCCATAACGGGCAGCCGTGCAAGTGTGCCAAAGCCTTCGTCAAAAACGCAGAACTTTTGCAATCCGATATCCAGGTCGCCAAACCTGATCGCCATTCGGGGCGACACGACTGACTATAGGTTCAAGCACCTGAGCCGGATAGGTGACCGATTCCGAGCGTTGTGTAGGAATAGTCGCAATTCTTCGAGATTGGCCGCTTACCCCCAACGCGTCCCCAACACAATCCCCTGCACCTTGAACCCCTCAAGCGCCGCCACCCCCATCGGCATCAACTCCCGCACCGACACTCCAGCCGCATCAGCCAGCGCCACGAAATGCTCCCGTCCACTGCGCCGATGCTCCATCAGCGAAACCAACAGCGCATACGCCATTGGCGCCATCCGCGAAAACGCCACTCGCCCGGCGCGCCGCTGAAGCAGAACCAACGTCGCAGCCGCAGGCTTTTCGGTGGGCTGATAATCCGGTCCGATGTCGCACACCGGCCATTCATACGCCTGTACCCAAGCCAATCCGGACACCACGGGCGCGCCGTCGATCAAATCGCCGTGGGGATTGTGGGACGGCTCCACCGCATCGCTTAGCAGCAGGGCGCTTTCGCTCCATTCGTGCTGGGCGAGTTCGGGCAGCCACGGCGGCAGGTCGTGCAGATCCTCGTGTTGCTCCAAGTAAGCGACAAACTCACCGGCAAGCTGTGTGAACAGCGGCGTCTGGCAGCGGTAATTGGCGTAGAAGTGGTGGACCAGTCTTTGCCAGTCGGCGCGCGACAGGGTTTGGTGGATGACCGGGAAGCTGGCGGCGAGCAGTGATTCGATGTTGCCGATGAACAATCGGCGGTAGATGGCCAGGCGTCGGGCTTCGAGCCCTGGCGGGGGCGGGTTATGGGGGTTGCGGGCGTAATTGGCCATGCAGTTGAGTTGTTCGAGCAGTTGTTCAGGCATGGCGGGCCTCCGGTGTGGCCGGGCAGGCCAGTTGTTGCAGCTGTCTGATCTGCTCGACTTCGGCGAGCAACTCCGACAAGGGCGGGAAATTGAAGTCGCGTTCCAGCAGTGTCGGCACTGGTCCGAATCGTTGGTAGGTCTGGTACAGGAGGCTCCAGACGTCTTGCTTGACGGCAGCGCCGTGGGTGTCGATTTTCAGGTCGTCGGCTTCGTCGTAATGGCCGGCGACGTGCAGGTAGCTGACGCGTTGCGCGGGCAGGGCGGCGAGGAATTTCTGCGCATCGTAACGATGGTTGATCGCATTGACGTAGAGGTTGTTGACGTCCAGCAGCAGGTCGCAATCGGCTTCTTCGAGGACCGCGGTGATGAAGTCGATCTCGCTCATGGCCTGGAAGGGCGCGGCGTAGTAGGAGATGTTTTCCACGGCGATGCGCTGGCCGAGTATGTCTTGGGTCTGGCGTATGCGCGCGGCGACGTGGTGGACGGCTTCGTCGGTGAAGGGGATCGGCAAGAGGTCGTAGAGATGGCCGCCGGCGGAGCAGTAGCTCAGGTGCTCGCTGTAGATCGCCACGGCGTAGCGATCGAGAAAACGCCGGGTGCCGCGCAGCAGGTCGAGGTCGAGTGGTTGTGGGCCGCCGAGGGACAGCGACAGGCCGTGGCAGGTGATAGGGTGCTTTGCGGCCAGTTGATCGAGTTGCTCGGCGTAGACGCCGCCGACGCCGATCCAGTTATCGGGGGCGCATTCGAGGAAATCCACGGCGCCCGGGGCCATTTTCAGCAACTCGCCAAGCATGGCGCGACGCAGGCCGAGCCCGGCGCCGTTGGGTGAGGTGAAGGTGCTCATCGCTGCTCTCCAGGGATACCAAAGCCTCCCGGTGTGATCCACCGGGAGGGCGCGCGAAGGATTTACTCCTTGGCTTTGCTCATGTGGATGAACAGCTCGGTGGGCACTTTCTTGCCGTTGGCGGTGTATTGGCCGGTGCGGTATTTGTAGGTTTCCGCTTCGGACAGGTAGCCGTCGTGGTTGGTGTCCATCTTCTCGAACTCGGCTTGCTGGGTCGGCGCGACGGTGAGGAATTCTTTCAGCGACACGCGCGCATCGTCGTCGGTGTCGGTACGGGCAAAGGACGCGTCGCCGCATTTGCCTTCACCGCATTTGCCTTCCGCTGCGGTGACTTTTTTGCCGGATTCTTCGGCGCCGCATTTGCCTTCGCCGCACTTGCCTTCCGCGTCGGTGACTTTTTTGCCCGATTCGGCAGCACCGCATTTACCTTCACCGCATTTGCCTTCGGAGGTTTTTCCCGCCGAGGCCAGTTGATAACCCTGGGGCAGGGCGTCGACTGCGAAAGCCGACTGGGCGAGGCTCAAGCCACCAGACAGGGCAAGGGCGGCAAGGGCGAGGCGAGCGGTGTTCGAGTTTTTTGTACGGGTCATGAGATTTCTCCAGATAAGAGCGATGTGGCCCCTGGCAACGTTGCGCGGGGCGTGTGCCGTGGCGGCGTCACATTGCTTGCCCGGTGCTGGGCACGTCGGGTCGAAGCAAGGCGCGACTGGCCTGTTCGGACGGGGCCATTTGGCGCTTGTCGTGTATCTGGGATGTGTCATGCCGCGGTGTGTTTGTATTGCTGTGTGTCGCGGATACAGAGCGCTGCAAAAGGCGCCGCGCTCAGGTCAGATCATGCAAGTCCTTGCCCGGCGCAGGTCCGAGCGTCCAGTCGGAAAAAGCCACTTTCAAGCCGCCGCGCTTGGGGCTACAGGCCATCGGGCCGACGCGGTAGGTCGGTGCGATGGGAAACGGGCATAAGCGCACCAGCGGCCAACGAAGTCCATCGGCAGAAACCTGCAAGCGCAGCACGCCGTTGACGACCGTGGCGCGCATCCAGAAGTCGCCGGGATCGGCGGTGTACAGGCTGGTCGCCCAGTCGGATTGGCCATCCGTGAGCACGCTGCCGAGCATGGCTTGGCCGTCGCTCAGTTCGATCCCGGCCTTGACCCATTGGCGCTCGTTGATGCGGACCATGAGGCCGGCCTGGTCGTACAGGGCTTCGAAGGTGCCGCGGATGCGTAGTTGGCAGGTGAAGCTGGAAGGGGTTTCAACGCCGAGGAAGTGGCCGCTGTCGTGGGTGAAGCCGTAGTGGGTTTCTCGCCAGAAGTCGGTAGCGATGTCGGTTTCCAGGTGCAGGGAGTCTGTTGTGGGCGCGGAGTGGATTTTCGGTTCGTTCAGCCATGAGCCGTTTAGCAGGCTGTGGGGGTATGTATTGGGTTCGTCGGGCATCGTCGTGCTCCTGGTTCGAGAGTTTGGAGTCGACAGACGAGCCGGGGGTTGGTTCAGAAAGGAGGGGCTGCTGCGCAGCCCAGCGGGAGCAAGCTCCCTCGCCACGGTTTGGTGATTACTTCTTGACCGAATAATCCGCCCCCCAGACCCGCACGGCACTGATCGCCTCGTTCATGCCTTCGAAAACGAATTTCTGTCGCACGGCGATCTTCGGCGGGACGGTGACTTCGTCGGGGTTGTCCAGACCGGTGAGGCGGTTGGCGTAGCCGGCCTGGTCGATGGCCAGCAGGGTGCCGGTTTGCCCGAGGTTGATCAGGCGCAGTTGGGTGTCGGTGCTGTTCTTGAAGCCGAGGGTGATGGTGATGTTCTCTTCGCTGGGCTCAAGCTTCAGCACTTCGATGGTGATGCGGTCTTTCATTTGCTCACCGGAGGAGATGATCGCGGCGCCGTCGGTGCCCTGGACCGACTCGCGCCCGTCGAGCACGCCTTCGCTCACACCGCCCAACAGGTTCTTGCCTGCGGTGATGAACGACGAGACCGCGGATTTGGTCGAGTCCTTGATAACGCTTTCTGCCGGCTCGCCTTCGGCCAGGCATACGGAACTGAGCAAAATACCGGAGAAGAAGAGGGTGGCGCGTGACGGCAGAAGGGGCATACCTGGATCCTTTAGGGTGGCTTGCAGCACGCCCGTTGAATGGACGTGCGGCATGATAGCCGGGATCATGGCGTACTTCTGCAGTTCTGGCTTGGCGGGTTTCTGGCTTTATGCGCTGATCCGCATTTTTTGGCCGCAGGTGCGTCTGTAACGGTATCAGTGACCGCTCCACAATCCGGTCGTGCCGCAATGACTCTAATGGGAGAATGCTCATGGCGAAGATGGCGATTTTTCTGGGTGGTTTTCTGGCGTTGACGCTGCTGATCGGTGTGCTGGCGACGATCTCGCCTGTTTGAAGCGCTTTCCCTGTGGCGAGGGAGCTTGCTCCCGCTGGGGCGAGCAGCGGCCCTGAACCCTGGCAACTCGATCTGCAAAGGCGCCTCCGAGTATGTGGGGCCGCTGCGCAGCCCAGCGGGAGCAAGCTCCCTCGCCACGGGTCGAGCGTCGATCAGCGATGCAATATCACCTGCGCAATCTCCTGCAACGGCATCACCCGCTGCGCGGCGTTGAGTTTGATGGCTTCCTTGGGCATGCCGAACACCACGCAGCTGGCCTCATCCTGGGCCACGGTGGCGCTGCCGGCGTCGAGCATTTCCTTGAGGCCGCGGGCGCCGTCGTCGCCCATGCCGGTCATGATGATGCCCGTGGCATTGCGGCCGGCGAACTTCGCCACCGAGCGAAACAGCACATCCACCGAAGGGCGATGGCGATTGACCAGCGGGCCGTCTACTACCTGCACGTGATAGAACGCGCCGCTGCGGGTCACCATCATGTGTTTGCCGCCAGGGGCGATGAGGGCCAGGCCCGGATGGATGCGGTCGTTGTTTTTTGCTTCGCGCACTTCGATCTGGCAGAGGCTGTTAAGCCGCGCGGCGAACGACGCGGTAAATTTTTCCGGCATGTGCTGGACGATGACGATGCCCGGACATACCCGTGGCAGGGCGGTAAGCACTGCTTCCAGCGCCTGGGTGCCGCCGGTGGAGGTGCCCATGGCGACGATGCGTTCGGTGGTCTGGGCCATGGCGTGGCCGTTGGCGGCGGGCAGCATGGCGTCGGCGGTGAGTTTGGTCGCCGGGGTCAGCGGCGCTGCCGGAGCCGGGCGTTTGCCGAGGTTGCGGACGTTGACCTGGGCGGCGGCGCGGATGGCGGACACCAGTTCCGGGGCCGATTCCAAGAGGAAGTTCTTCAGGCCGCTGGTGGGCTTGGTGATGATTTCCACCGCCCCGGCGGCCATCGCTTGCAAAGTGGTTTCCGCGCCTTTGGGCGTCAGCGACGAGCAGATCACCACCGGGGTGGGCCGTTCGCTCATGATTTTTTTCAGGAAAGTGATGCCGTCCATGCGCGGCATCTCCACGTCCATCACGATCACGTCGGGCCATTCCTTCGCCAGTTTATCCATGGCGAAGATCGGGTCCGAGGCTGCGCCGATGACGTTGATGTCCGGCGTTTCGCTGAGAATCGCCAGCAATACCTGGCGGACCACGGCGGAATCATCCACCAGCAATACGTTTATCTTTTTGCCTGACATGGTTAGTGCAGGGTCCTTATCGGTTGGTGCCTGACCCAGACGTCACCCGTGCACAGGTCGAAGATGATGTTGCGGTGGCCGGTGCTGCCCATGTCCTGGGCGATCAGGTCCAGGCGATAGAGCGCGGCCATTTCCAGCGCCGCGTTGACGTTCAGCCGCGCCACGTCGCCGTACGGCACATGGCGTTGCAGTTCGGGGAACATCTCGCCGCCGCCGAACAGCTTGAGCTGGTATTCCTCAGGCTCGGTGCGATGGGCCCGGGCCTGGCGGACGAACAGTTCGATGGCTTCATCGGCGTACATCCCATTCAACGCGGTGGAGCAACGCACCCGGCTCGGCAACATGAAGTGGCACATGCCGCCGATCTTGCGCTGCGGATGCCAGAGCGTGATCGCCACGCACGAACCGAGGATCGTCCGCAGCCGGGTCGGGCAGGTCGCAAAGCGAAACTCTCCCGGACCGAGGTAGATTTCCGCCACCTGCTTTATCGCGGCGCTCATGGCTTGCGATAAATCGAAGGGGCGACCAACTTCAGCGCATCGGACACGCCATTGAGACTCTCCGAATGACTGACGATGAAATAGCCGCCGGATTTGAGCCGGGGGATCAGCCGGGCGACCACTTTGCTTTTGGTGGGCTGGTCGAAATAGATCATCACGTTGCGCAGAAAGATTACGTCGAACTCTCCCAACTCCGGCAGGGTGTCGTTGAGGTTGACCTGGATGAAGTTGACGCGGTTGCGCAGCGCCCGGTCGATGAGCATCGTGCCTTGCTGGCTGCCGGTGCCCTTGAGGCAATATTTCACCAGCAACGGATGGGGCAGGTTGCGCGCGCGTTCCATCGGGTAATGCCCGGAACGGGCCTTGGCCAGCACCTGGGTGCTGATGTCCGAACCGATGACTTCCCAAGGCGTGGTGCCCAGGCTTTCGGCCAGGGTCATGGCGAGGCTGTAGGGTTCCTCGCCGGAGGAACTGGCCGCGCTCCACAGGCGGAAGGTCTTGCCCGGCGTCGCGTGGGGCAGCACATGGTCGCGAAGGAAGTCGAAGTGCTTGGGCTCGCGGAAAAAATAGGTCTCGTTGGTTGTGAGCAGGTCCAGCGCCACCTGCAACTCGTCGCTGCGCTGGCCGCTCGTGATCAGCTTGAAATATTCGCCGTAGCTGTCCAGTTCATAGTGCTTGAGGCGCTTGAACAGACGTCCGGCCACCAGGGCTTTCTTGGCCGGCGACAGGTTGATGCCGGCGGCCTGGTACAGCCAGGATTGGAACTGGCTGAACTCGCGGTCGGTGAGGGCCATTGAATTCACTGTGCGTTCCTTGCAAGTGTCTGTGCTCATGAGGCTGGCGCTTCCAACGCGGCGGGGCTGGCCTGGGCGAGTTCGGACATCTCGTCGATGGACAGCACCCGGTCGACCTCCAGCACGATGACAAACTTGCCGTCGACCTTGGCCATGCCGCTGATGAAGTCGGCGCGGATCTTCGCGCCGAAACTCGGCGGCGGCTCGATCTGCGAGGCCGGGATTTCCAGCACCGCCGACACCGTGTCCACCAGCAGGCCGATGTCCTGGGCCTGGCCATCAGCGCTGGCGGCCTCGATGATGACCACGCAGCTGCGCCGGCTGATGGCTGAGTTTGGCCGGCCGAAACGGGCCGACAGGTCCACCACCGGCACCACCGCGCCGCGCAGGTTGATCACCCCGCGCACGAAGGCCGGCATCATCGGCACGACGGTCAGGTTGCCGTACTCGATGATTTCCTTGATGCACAGGATGCCGATGGCGAACATCTCCGTGCCGAGCATGAACGTCAGGTATTGCGCTTCTTCCTCGACCGCGCTGACGGTCTGACGTGTGGTCGCGATGGCGCCCATAGCTTTTTCTCCTTTAGGCAAGCCTGTGAAACCGGGCCATCAGAACCGGGTGAATTCCGATTCGTCCGGCGCGCTGGCCATGTTGTAGGCAAACGCCTTGGGCATCACCGGTGCCGGTGCCCGCGCCGGTTTGCGGCTGGACGGCCCCGGGGTGTTATCGACCCTGGCGCTCTGCATGGCGGACTTGGCCGGCGTGTCCAGGGTGAAGAAGCTCATGGCCTGTTGCAGCTGTTCGGCCTGGCTGCTCATCTCTTCAGCGGTGGCGGCCAGCTCTTCGCTGCTGGAGGCGTTCTGCTGGGTCACCTGGTTGAGCTGAGTCATGGCGGTGTTGATCTGCGCCACGCCGGCGGCCTGTTCTTCGGACGCGGCGCTGATTTCCTGCACCAGGTCGGAAGTCTTGTTGATGGACGGGACCATTTCGTTGAGCAGGTTCCCGGCCTTCTCCGCCATGTCGACGCTGCTGGACGACAGCTCGCCGATTTCCTGGGCGGCAACCTGGCTGCGCTCAGCCAGCTTGCGCACTTCGGCGGCGACCACCGCGAAGCCTTTGCCGTGTTCGCCGGCGCGGGCCGCTTCGATGGCGGCGTTGAGCGCCAGCAGGTTGGTCTGGTAGGCGATGTCGTCGATGATGCTGATACGCTGGGCGATTTTTTTCATCGCCACCACGGTCTGCTGCACCGATTCGCCGCCGTCGGTGGCTTCCTTGGCGGCCTTGCTGGCCATGCCGTCGGTAACCTTGGCGTTCTCGGTGTTCTGGTTGATGCTGGCGCTCATCTGCTCAATGGAGGCGCTGGTTTCCTCGACGCTGGCCGCCTGTTCGCTGGTGGCCTGGCTCATCGATTGCGCGGTGGCGCTGACTTCTTCGGAGGCGCTGGCAAGGTTGTCCGCCGCGTTGCGCACTTCACCGATGATGTGCGAGAGCTTGCCGACCATATTCTGCATGGCATTGAGCACCATGCCGGTTTCGTCCTTGGAGCCGGCTTCGATTTTCGCGTTCAGGTTGCCTTCGGCCAGCTGTTCGGCGACGGCGGCGGCCTGCTTCAGCGGACGGGAAATGATCCGCGAAATGAACAGCGCCAGGCCCAGGCCCACCAGCAAGGCGGCAGCCAGCACGGCGATGATCGACAGGCGCGCTTTTTCATAGAGCGCGGTGCCATGCTCGCTGGCGGCGCCGGCGCCGGCGTCGTTCAATTCCACCAGTTTTTGCAGGTCACTCGTGATCAGGTCGAACTGACGCTTGGACTCGCCCTTGAGCAGCGCCATGGCTTGTTCGGTCTGGTTCTGCCGGGACAGCGCGAACAGATCCTTGCTGGTCACGAGGTAAGCGTTCCAATCATTGCGAGTGGTTTCGAACAGCTGACGGTCTTCGGCATTGGAGAGCAGTTTTTCATAAGTGCCCAGGCGGGTTTCGAAGGCCTTTTTGGCTTCCTCGGCTTCCTGCTCCAGCGTGACGCGTTCTTGCTCGGAGTCGGCGGAAATGTGACGGTTTTCCTTGAGTCGAAAGCTCGCGGCAAAGAAGCGCATGCCCGAGGCCGCGCGCATGGACGGCATCCAGTTTTCGCGGATCTCGGTGGTGGTGCCGTTCACCTGGCCCAGCTGGATGATCGAGAACACGCCCATGACGGCGGTCAGCGCCAACACCACGAGGAACGAGGTGATCAGTTTGGTGGCGATTCTAAGGTCGTAGAACCATTTCATTGGGGAATACCTCTCCATGGAGTGTTGAAGCGTCAGCGAGCGTTGGCTTGTTGTAATGGGGTCGGGTTGTAGCGGTTTTCTGTCTGTGCGATCTGGGTGAGCAGGGCGGGGACGTCGAGGATCAAAGCCACCGCACCGCTGCCCAGGATGGTCGAGCCGCTGATGCCGCGCAGTGCGCCGAACAGCTTGCCCAGGGGTTTGATCACGGTCTGGAATTCACCCAGCAGGTCATCCACCACCAACCCGGCCTTGAGTTCGGCGTAGCGCACCACCACCACGTTCTGCCGGCGCGAGGCCGGGCCTTCGTGATGGAAATGATCGCGCAGGTACACCAGCGGCAGCACTTCGCCGCGCAGGTCGAGGTAGCCTTGTTCGCGACTGGCGACGCCATCGTCTTCGCTCAGTTCGATGCATTCCTGGACCATGTCCAGCGGAATCACATAGGTGGACTGGCCGATGCCGACCAGGAAGCCATTGATGATCGCCAGGGTCAGCGGCAGGCGGATGCGCACCACGGTGCCCTTGCCCGGTTGGCTGTCGAGGTCGACGGTGCCGCGCAGCAGGGTGATGTTGCGCTTGACCACGTCCATGCCCACACCGCGCCCGGACAGGTTAGTGACGGCCTGGGCGGTGGAGAAGCCGGGTTCGAAAATCAGGTTGTAGATTTCCTGGTCGCTCAGGTTCGCGCCGGCGGCGATCAGGCCGCGCTCATGGGCTTTTTCCAGGATGCGGTCGCGGTTCAGGCCGGCGCCATCGTCGGCGATTTCCAGCACGATGCTGCCCGAGTCGTGGTAGGCGTTGAGGTGCAGGTGACCCTTGGCCGGTTTGCCGGCGGCCAGCCGTGCCTCGGCGGTTTCGATGCCGTGGTCCATGGCGTTGCGCAGCAAATGCATGAGCGGGTCGCCGATCTTTTCCACGACGGTCTTGTCCAGCTCGGTTTCCGCGCCGCTGATGATCAGGTCGATGTCCTTGCCCAGTTCCTGGCTGACGTCGCGCACTACCCGGCGAAAGCGGTTGAAGGTTTCGCCGATCGGGATCATCCGCAGGCGCAGGGCGCCGTCGAGAATCTCTTCCACCAGCCCGGATACCGATGAGGTGGCTTCCTGCAACGGGTCGTTCTGGCACGTGCGGGCCAGCAGGCTGGCGCCGGCGCTGGCAATCACCAGCTCGCCGACCAGGTTGATCAGTTCGTCGAGTTTGTCGGCGTTGACCCGGACGTACGTGCCGTCCCTGCTCTTGCCGTCGCTGGTCACGGCCTGTTTGTCAGGCGCGACCTGGGCCGGCATGCGCGGGGTCTTGCGCTGGTCTGGCAGCAGCTCGCCGGTGGTGACCATGGCGGTGCTTTCTTCGCTGGCTGTCTGGGCGGTGGTGACCAGATCGGTGCTCGCCTGGGACTCTGCCTCTGGCACGGCAACGATCTCGATGACGCAATCTTCGCGAACAAAATCGAAGACTTCGTTGATCGCGGCATGACCGGCGGCGGAGCGAAACCCGATATCAAAACCCAGGTAGCAGGATTCGGCATCCCAGGCTTCGATAGCCGGCATCGCTTCGGTCAGCGTGGTGATGTCGACGATCTCACCGAGGGTCTGCAGGTAGCGCAGGAACGACAGCGGGTCCATGCCATTGCGGAACACTTCCTGGCCAAAGCGCAGGCTGATGTGCCAGAGGCGCGCGTCGGTTGACTCGCTCGTTTCAGTTGCCTGTGCAGTGGTTTCGGGCGCGGTCGGGGGCGCCTGGTATTCCTGGAGGATCTGGCACAACTCCATTTCCCGAGCCAGGGCAGGGGGCTGCAACGTCGAGCCCTGGTTGGCGACCACGTCGATCAGTTCAAGCATGTGATCGCCGGACTTGAGCAGCACTGCGATCAGGCCCGGGTCCACCGCGACGCTGCCTTCACGCAAGCGGTCAAGCACGTCTTCGACGATGTGGGTAAAGCTGACGATCGGCTCCAGGCCGAACAGCCCGGCCGAGCCCTTGATGGTGTGGGCCGCGCGGAAAATTGCGCCAATGGCGTCATCGTCGGCGGGGTCGTTTTCCAGTTGCAGCAGCGATTCTTCCATCGCCTGCAACTGCTCTCGTGCCTCGACGATAAACGTTTGTTGTGCCTGATCGAGATTGATGCTCACGCTCATATCCTTTGTCGTGTCCGACGTGTCGCGGGGCCTCTAGGCAACGAGGTTGCACAGGGCGAGTGTCTCCGTAACGGCCTTGCTCTGGCCGGTCACCGTCAGTTGGGTGCCGGCCTTGGGGGCCTCGCGCTGAATCATCAGCAGCAGTTGCAGGCCGGCGCCATCCATCTCGGTGATCTGCGACAGGTCCAGTGCCATGTTCGGCGTGGCCCCCAGCCGTGGCAGCAATTGTGCGGCCAGGTCGGCGGCGGTGTAGATCGTCAGCTCGCCGTCGATCTGCACCTGCGCGGTGTCATCTTCTGTTTCGTACAGCAGCGGCATCGAAGCCTCCGGCCATCAAGGAAGAATCAGCTTGGATACCGCCGCCAGCATCTGCGCCGGTTGGAACGGCTTGACCACCCAGGCCTTGGCACCTGCGGCCTGGCCTTCCTGCTTCTTCGATTCCTGGGATTCGGTGGTGAGCATGATGATCGGCGTGAATTTGTAGCTGGCGAGCTTCTTGACCTCCTTGACGAAGGTGATGCCGTCCATGTTCGGCATGTTCACGTCGCTGATGATCAGGTGGACTTTCTGCCCGGTGAGCTTGCCCAGTGCGTCCTTGCCATCGCTGGCTTCGATCACGTCGTAGCCGGCACTTTTCAACGCGATGCCGACCACCTGCCGAACGCTCGCGGAGTCGTCGACAACCAATACACTTTTAGCCATGAACGGCTCTCCTAAAAGAAGGTTATTTCCTGTGAAGTCTGTTGCGCGGCCGAGTCGCCATGATGATTACGGCGCTGCTCGTCGGTGGCGTAGGTGGTTTCCATGCGCGCCAGCCATTGGCGGGCGTCGATGGAGATAGCCTGGTCGGGCGACTGGTTGGCCTGCTGTATGTGCACATGCAGGTCCTCCATGTTGTCGCGCACGTGGCTGAGGATCTGGCTGACCCGATCCTGGAATTGGAGATTGACCAGCACTTCGGTGAGCTCGTCGCGAATGCCGAAGCTTTCCCGTTGCAGCATGTCGGCCGAATCGGCGAGACGCTCGGTGACGCTTTTGAAGCGTTCCAGCACGCGCTGAATGCTGCCTTCGGACACGGCCACTGACTGGCTGTCCTGGTCGGCGCCGCTGGAGGCGGCCTGGACCAGTTGGGTGATGGCGGTATTGATGACGTCGACCTTGGCCGACATCTGCTGGCCGGTCTCGCTGGATTTGCTCGACAGTGCGCGCACCGCATCGGCCACTACCGCAAAACCGCGCCCGGCTTCGCCCGCCCGGGCGGCCTCGATGGCGGCGTTCAGGGCCAGCAGGTTGGTCTGGGCGGCAATCGCCGCGACATCGGCGGCCATGGTCCGCAGTTCGCCGGTGTAGGCGGTCAGGTTGCGGACCTGGGTCAGGGTTTCATCACGGCTGGCCTGGGTGGTTTTCAGCGAGTCGATGACCTTGACCAGTTCGCCTTCGCTTTGTGCCAGTACCTGGACGGCACCGCCACCGCCGCTGCCGGCCAACTCGCCGGCGGCCTGTTGCGAGGCTTGCACGGTCTCTTCAAGGCGCGAAGAAATGCCGGTGAAACGGGTGGTCAGCGAGACGATTGCGGTTTCAGTCTGCTGGCGTGAGCTTTCGACTTGCTTGGCCCAGATCGGCATCGCGCCAAGGATCACTTCGTTGAGCTGCGCGGTGGTTTTATGGGACACATGACCGGCGGCTTGCAACTCGTGGCGGGTGATGGCCGCGGCCGTCGCCTCGTCGAGTTGAAGACGTTGTGAACGCGCGCCCAAGACGCCGACGGCCACGCCAAGAACCACCAGCACGACGCTCAAACCGATGTTCTGTGTGCTCGCACCGTTAAGTGCCAGCACGCCGACGCTTGCGGCGATGGCCACGATCAAGGCGTGCCAGAGAACGCGTGGGTGGGTTTTGGAGAGGGAGTGGTCGTGGGAATACGACGTCATGGTTCGGTCCTTGAACAGTGTTGCCGACAGGATATTTGCTAATGACTGGTTATCTGCAAAGCCGACGCGGTCTTGAGGACCAGTCGTCCGGTTTCGACAAAAATAATGGCACATTGCTATCTGAGAATAGACGAAATCGGAGAAATGTCGAGAAGGGCTGACCTGCGGATAACCCGTGGCGAGGGAGCTTGCTCCCGCTGGGCCGCGCAGCGGCCCCGTTTTTATCGGGTTTCGCCAGAAGTGTCAGCCCCAAGGATTCTGGGCCTGCTGCGCAGTCCAGCGGGAGCA